>BNTQ01000052.1 GCA_025996715.1 Bacteroidia bacterium
AGCCTATCTTCTAATGATACCGTGCTTTTGGCAGAAACTCGCAGCACCGAAATTGATGACGTGCGTTTGGCTACGCAACTCAATGAGGATTTTTGCTACCGCGTGCGTGCAGTAGTGCGCAACAGCAGCGGCGACACAGTGTTCACAGCACAAAGCCGCACAGTGTGCTACAACCCGCCTCCCGTATGGTATATGCCCAATGCGCTGCAACCCAACAACTCAACTATGAATTACACCACAAAGATGTACCGCAACGAATTTGCCCCCGTCAGCATTTTTGAACACCAATTTTGGCTGCACATCTACAATCGCTGGGGACAAGAGGTGTACAGCGGCAACCAACCTTGGAATGGTCGCCACAACAACAAGCAAAAATTTGTGAACGAAGACACTTACATTTACCAGATAAAAATTACCTTTGCACACGATACTTTTGAAAAAACAGGTAGCGTGAGCGTAGTTTTTGATTAAGTGAAAACTATTGTAAACAATTTTAACTATGAATACCTCCTCTTCATTATTCTCCGAAACACACACCATTGCTACCTATCAGGTGGATAGCAATTGTCGATTGACCATCCCCAATGTGTTGATGCTGTTGCAAGAAATTGCGTGGAAGCACGTGAATATCCATCAGTTGGGTTACCAAGATTTGCACAGGCAAGGGCTGTTTTGGGTATTGGCAAAAATGAAATTGGTAATGCACCGCTATCCCAAGTGGACAGACACATTGCAGTTGAACACGTGGAGCAAGCAACCTGAGTTGCTCACAGCCTTTCGCGACTTTGAAGGGCGCGACGAGCAAGGCAATTTGTATTTTTCTGCCACCTCCTCGTGGCACATTCTAAGCCTTGCCAGCGGCCGCCCGCAGGCGATGACAGATTTTGCAAAAGCATTTCCACACCTTGCCGGCGAGCACGCTATTGCTGCCCCGCCCGCCAAACTGCCTGCCCCCGCCAACCCGCAGCAGACAAGCAACGGCGTGGTGCACCCCAGCGATATTGATATGCACCTGCACGTGAACAATACCCGCTACGTGCAATGGGTGGTGGATAGTTTTGGATTTGAATTTTTGCAGCACAATGCTATCCAAGAAATGGAGGTCAATTTTTTGTCGCAAGCCAAAGATGGCGACGCCTACAACGTACTAACCACCGCACTTTCCGACACAGAATATATCACTGCGGTGCAAGGTCAATCCAACCTCAAAGATTGGGTGCGCGTGCGGATAGTGTGGGCATTATGACTTTGTTTTGACAAAATGGAAAAGTTGTGTAACTTTGTGGCGTGTTCCTCAACTTAAATTTAATACGAGAAATTATGAGCGTAGCAGTTGCATCAAATCCTACAATAGTGAATAATTATTTGGGATTGCTGAGAGGGTTAAGCCTAAATGATAAAATCAATTTAGTGGCTGGACTCGTCAATGAAATAGCCACAGTAACGGTCGAAAAAAAGCAAAGTAATAAAAAAGATGTGGCAGACCGTTTTTTTGGTGCTTTTCATTCCAACAAAAGTGCCGAAGAAATGATTGACGAAATCCAAACCAGTCGTACATTTACACATACCGTTGCACCTTTTTAATTATGCAGAACTATCTATTGGTACTATATTGGTCACGGATAACGTGAAACATTTTACCAGAATAAACGATATTCAAATAGAAAATTGGATAAAAAGAGAAGAATAGAAAAACAAAGTTGAAAATCACAGTGCAGACAACCATTGAGAATAAGGGTTTCCATTAACGTTGAGTTGCGCAACAAGCACTTTAACCTACGGCAGAAGTTGCAATCATAAAATAGTACCTCAAAAAAAAGAATTAACCAAAATTGGACAAAATTGCAAATTTTGCTCAATAGTCACTGCAAATAAAAATTTTGTTGCGATTTTTTGTTGGAATAAATATTTTTTATAAATTTGCAGAGTGATTTTTAACACAAAAAGAAAAAGGTTAACACCTGCGTATTTTGTATTGTAATGTAACTTTCAAGAGAAATATACGCAAGTATTAAATAGGTTATAGTCAAATAGTTAATAAATTAGAGTTGCGTATATTTATGAGTTAGCCGCAAGTTGGGCGAATGTGCGAAATATCAGTAATTTAAAAATTAATGACAAATGAGAAGTAAAATGTATTTATTAGCAGTGTTAATACTGTTTTTTATGGGTTGTGATACACAAACAAATAGAGTAAAAGAGAAAACGCGACAACAAAGTTTTAATGATTTTTTAAGTTCTAAAAATGAAATGAAATATCGTCAAGGAAATGATATTCAGAAAAAAGAGTTTTTAAAACAATTTGAAGTCGATTTATCTAATTATCTTGATTCTATCCAATTATTCGTTAATTGGATAGGACAAATAAAAGATATTAAAACCGAAGAATATGGACAATCAACGCTTCTTAAATTTGAAATATATTATGAACCTGAAAAATATAGGGAAATAACTTTTGAATGTTCTCATATAGTAAAAACAGTTGATTTGGAAAGCGATTATCTCTACAACAAAGTTAAAAATATGTCCAATTATTCAACTGTATATGTTGATGGATTTATAAAAAGAAAAATGGACAATTCTGTATCCTATTATAGTGATGTTCTATTCACTAATCATATATCATATCCTCACTATAAATTCAATGTGGTAAAAATAAACAATGAATTAACAGCAGACACTTTGTCAAATAATTTACGAAAAGCATTAGACATTGATTTTGAAGTTATGGATTTATTTAAACAAGAATTTCAAAAGAAAATAAATCAGAAAGAAAGAGACGAGAGAGTAAAATCTTTGCAATTTGACTCAATACAAGCAGTTCTTTTAGAGGATGAAAAGCAATATAGTCAAAGAATTAGACAATACCTTTTGAATGACTTTATGTATGAATAACCTGCGGCTAACAAGCGGTTTGGCGTCAGGCGGGGTTAAGTGGTAGCTTGACGTTTCGGCGGACTTCGTTCTGCCCGAACGCCAAGCCGCCGACCGTTATAGGCAACCCCAAAGGACAACCGTTCAAACTTGAACAGATAGACAAAAAAAACAAAAACCAAGCCCACACACCACCCAACATATAGACAATGGCAAATAATAACATATCAATAAAAACAATCAACGATTTACTGAAATCTAATTTCTTTATACCATCATATCAAAGAGGTTATCGTTGGACAGAGCAACAAGTGACAGATTTATTGAATGACATCAACGAATTTTCGCCAAAAGAAATTCCTAATACCAATGAAAAAACTTGGTATTGTTTACAACCAATAGTGGTAAAACAAAAAGATGAAAACGAATGGAACGTAATTGACGGACAACAACGCCTTACAACAACATTTTTAATTTTGCACTACTTAAATCAAGGTTATATTGCAAATCGCCAAAAAAAATTGTTTGGCTTAAAATACGAAACAAGAGAAAATTCAGCCGACTATTTACAAAAAGAATTAAACGGAGAAACGATAAACGACACGAACATTGACTATTATTTTATTTCTTCTGCCTACAAAACAGTTTGTGATTGGTTCAAAAGCAAAGGAGAGCAATTTGATGTAAATACGTTTGAATCAAAATTCAACTTTTCTACAAAAGTTATTTGGTATGAAACTTCAACAAATGATGATTCTATTGATATTTTCACAAGAATCAACAGCGGTAAAATTCCGCTAACAAATGCTGAATTGATTAAGGCTTTGTTTTTAAATAGTTCAAATTTCGCTAAAGCGGACAGCGAAAAACTACGTTTGAAACAATTAGAAATTGCTTCAGAATGGGACAGAATTGAATATGCCTTACAAGACGATTCTTTTTGGTATTTCATCAACAAAAACGAAAACAACTTGGCAACGAGAATAGAGTTTATTTTCAATTTAATGTCAGACAAGCCAAGTGATGATAAGTATTCAACTTTCCATTTCTTTAATGAAAAATTTAAAACCAAATCGGAAAAAGAAATAAACGACAATTGGCAGGAGATTAAAAAGTATTTCCAAACGCTTGAAGAGTGGTATAATGACAGAGAATTATATCACAAAATTGGTTATCTAATTGCGATTGGAACTAACATCAAAAACATTCTTAAAGAAAAAATAGAAAAATCCAAAACGAAGTTTTCAAATTGGAAAAACCAAGAAATAGAATCCAAATTTAAAAATGTGAATTTAGAAGAAGTCGAATATAATGGAAGATATGTTCGTGAAATTTTATTGCTTCACAACATACAAACAATGCTCAACAACGAAAACGAAACTAATCGTTTCCCTTTTGACCGTTACAAAAAAGAATCTTGGGACGTTGAACACATTCACGCAATCGCAACAGAAGTTAATGTGAAAATAGAAAATCAAGTTGAATGGCTAAAAAACAACTTCATCAAAACAGACAATCATCAAAACGAGGAGTTAAATAATCGGATTGAATTCATAAAATCAGGCAACACAATTGACGAAAATGAATTTGAAGACATTATTGACTATGTATTAGGCGAAGAAGATAATAGCTTACGAAACCTGTGTTTATTAGATAGTGGAACAAATCGTTCTTACAAAAACGATTCTTTCAAAGAAAAAAGAAAGAAAATAATTGAAAGAGAAATTGAAGGAACTTTTATTCCAATTTGCACAAAAAATGTTTTTATGAAATATTATTCTGCAAACGTGAAAGACATTGAAGTTTGGAATGAAAACGATAGAACTTCATATTTTGAAAAAATACAAAAAGTAATCAATCAGTATTTACCTCAAATGGCATTGGCAGAAAATGAGCAATAATCCGACATCAAAAAAATTAAATTTTCTGCAATTGCTTTCTAACGAAGAAGCTATTTATGAAAATGAAACTTGGCAACCGCTAAGTAAAATTGAAATTCCAATTATACAACGAGATTACGCTCAGGGTAGAGAAGGAAAAGAAGAACTAAGAGAAAATTTCTTAAAGTTTTTACTTGAGGCAGTTAATGGCACACCAAAAGAATTGGATTTTGTTTATGGTAGCGTAAGAGATAAAATTTTACAACCGCTTGACGGACAACAACGATTAACAACATTGTTTTTGTTGCATTGGTTTGTTGCAGTCAAAGAAAACAAGTTAAATGATGAATTAAAAAATCTTTTGACAAAATTCACTTACGAAACACGAACAAGTTCACGAGAATTTTGCATTGACTTAATCAACAAAGGAATTATTTACAATCCCGAACAAAATATTTCTGAACTAATCATTGATAGCTCTTGGTTTTTTCTTTCGTGGAAAAGAGACCAGACAATAAAATCAATGCTGACAATGTTAGATGACATTCAGCAAACATTTCAAGATGAAACGGAAGTTTTGGACAAACTAAACAACATTAGTTTTCATTACATAGAACTGCAAAACTTCGGACTTTCGGATGATTTGTATATCAAAATGAATGCAAGAGGTAAACCTCTTACTGATTTTGAAAATTTTAAAGCAAAGTTTGAGCAATATATAAACAAAGAGAGTTGGGAAAACAATGCAGAAGTGACCGAAACATTTTCACATCAAATTGATACAATTTGGACAGATTTGTTTTGGAATTATCGTGATAAAACCGAAAATGTTTTTGACGAACAGCTTTTGAATTTTTTCAGAACAATGGCTGTAATAAATTACACACTCAAAGCCCAAAAAGACGATAAATTCAGAAGAATAATTGATTTATTGAGAGGTAGTCAAAAAGTTTCATTCAATCAATATTTGGACTTAGGCTGTTTTGATGAGAATTATTTTAAAACGTTGAAATTCGTTTTAGATAAAATATCTGATAAGAGCGGATTGAAAACATTTCTTTCTGACACGACTTATGCAGATGAAAAAGACATTTTCAATGGTGCAATTAAAAACAATTTAGGTTATGCCGAACTATTGAAATTATTTGCTTTATACCAATATTTAGCTTGTGAAAATGATATTGATAAAGTGAATCTGCAAAATTGGTTGAGAATAGTCCGAAATCTTGTTGAAGCACATAGATTGTATTATGACAATGCAAATACATTTGCAGATTCACTATTGTTTTTATCAAAGCTCATTCCACATAGAAACAACATTGTTGAATATTTTAAGGATTCCGTAAACCCCGAAGATAAAGGCTTTCCAAAATTCATAATTGAAGAAGAAAAAACAAAAGCGAATCTTATTTTACAAAATGATGATTGGAAAAACGCAATCATTGAAATTGAAAATCACGGATATTTCAACGGGCAAATCGGCTTTATTTTAGATTGGTGTAAAGACGAAAACGGAATACACAATATTGATAAATTCAAAGAATACGCAGAAAAAGCAAAAGCCGTATTTAGTAATGACGGATTGAATAACTTTGACAATTATCTTTTTGAAAGAGCCTTGTTAGCAACAGGAGATTATTTGTTGAGTATTGGTAGAAATTATAGTTTTTTAATCAGCAAAGGACGTAATGAACGTGATATTAGTTGGAAAAGGTTAATAAGAGATGATAATAAACAACGCAAAGTTTTGAAATCATTATTTGATAATATCAATCCAACGACGTTGATTCGAGATTTAGAAAAAATCGTTGCAGATTTTTCTGACAAAAATGATTGGCGTTATTATTTCGTTAAACAGTTTGAAATGATTGACACTTGTGGAAGTCAAAAACTTGCACGTTTTAACGACAACAATGAATTTGACATTCTTTTGTTAGGTTCAACAATGACAAGCGGATTTCATAAAGAGTATTATTCGTATTCTCTTTTTGTGGAATTGACAACAAAACTTTCATTAGACGAGATCTTATACAAAGACCAAAAATCAGTAGATTATTGGAAATACTTTGAATTAAACGGACAGCAAATCGCATTTGACAGTAAAACGGGAAAATACATTTGGACACAAAACAACGATTGGGACAATAAACAAGAATATGAAGATAGAGAAAAAGCAATTTCAGAACTTACAAAAGCATAGGACAAGCACGACAAGAAGCAAAAAGGGGCAGCCTATAACAGCGGTTTGGCGTAATGGCGGGTTCAGTGCTTCGTATGACAGTTTTGTGGTAGGTTCAAGTGCAGTGCTTCGATTGAACTTTTGTGCTAAAAATCCGCCACTACGCCAAGCCCCGACCGTTAGCAGAGACGCGGCACAACTTACAATCATAAAAATAGTACTTCAAAAAAATAATCAAACGATGTAGTAGTTTGGTATAATCATTTTTTTTTGTATTTTTGTGATTTTTTAGAAACACCAAATGACTACTACTTTTTCCCCATTAACCGCTGTGTCGCCCATTGATGGGCGGTATCACGCGCAAACAACAGATTTGTCCGATTATTGTTCGGAATTTGCGCTCATCCGCTATCGTGTGCGGGTGGAAGTGGAGTATTTTATTGCACTCTGCGAACTGCCGTTGCCGCAACTCAAAGGCATTGACCACAATATCTTTCCGCAATTGCGGCTGCTGTACCAAAATTTTACCGAAGATAGTGCGTTGCAAATCAAAGCAATAGAACGCACCACCAACCACGACGTAAAAGCCGTTGAATATCTTTTGAAAATGCAGTTTGAGCCTCTCGGTTTGAGCGCCTATGCCGAATTTATCCACTTTGGGCTGACCTCGCAGGACATCAACACTTCGGCGGTGATGCTGAGCACCAAAGAGGCAACCCACAACGTGTTGCTTCCTGCATTGAACGCCGTACAGCAACAACTTGGCGAACTTGCCGAGCAATGGAAACACGTGCCCATGCTGGCACACACGCACGGACAACCCGCCTCGCCAACCCAATTGGGCAAAGAGTTGCAGGTGTTTGTAGAACGCATCAAAAATCAGCAAAAGGTATTGCTCAATGTGCCGTTTTCGACCAAATTTGGCGGTGCTACCGGCAATTTCAACGCACACAAAGTTGCTTATCCTCAAATTAATTGGACAGATTTTGCCGACAAAATGGTGCACAATGTATTTGGATTGCAGCGCACCGCCGCCACCACACAAATTGAACCTTACGACAATATCGCTGCTTTTTTTGATGCTGTGAAACGCCTCAACATCATACAAACAGACCTTTGCCGCGATATGTGGTTGTATATTTCGATGGGTTATTTTAAACAAAAAATTAAAGCAGGCGAAGTGGGTTCGTCGGCAATGCCGCACAAAATTAATCCTATTGATTTTGAAAATGCCGAAGGAAATTTTGGTATTGCCAATGCTTTGTTGGAACATTTTGCCGTCAAATTACCCATCTCTCGTTTGCAGCGCGACCTTACCGACAGCACCGTGCTTCGCAATGTGGGCGTGGCTTTGGGGCACACTCTAATGGCTTACAAAAATGTATTGAAAGGCTTGAACAAACTACTTATCAATGAAGAAAAAATAAGCGCAGACTTAGAAAACAACTGGGCAGTAGTGGCAGAGGGCATCCAAACCGTGCTGCGGCGCGAAGGTTATCCGCAGCCCTACGAGGCACTCAAAGCCCTCACGCGCGGCAATCAAGCAATTACGCAAGCCTCTATGCACCAATTTATTGACCAATTGGCCATCGCAACATCGCTCAAAGATGAACTAAAAGCCATCACGCCTCACAATTATGTGTAATTTTTTTTTAAGCAAAAAAAAACACACAAAAATCACTACCTTTGCGTTATGTTATTTGAAACCTGAAACTTGAAATAATTATTAGTTACATAATTTTTTACTTTTTTTATTAAAAATGAACGTTACTCAAAACAACATTGATGCGCTCAATGCCACGCTGACATTGAAAATTGAGAAAGCAGATTACGAAGAAAATGTTAGCAAGTCGTTAAAAGATTATCGCCGCAAAGCGCAAATGCCCGGCTTTCGCCCCGGCAATGTGCCGATGGGAATGATACAAAAAATGTACGGAAAATCGCTGTTGGTGGACGAGGTTTTCAAGTTGGTGGACAAGGGCATCAACGATTATTTGCAAGAACAAAAATTGCACATTTTGGGCTCGCCCATCCCCAATGAACAAACGCCCAAAGTGGATTTTGACACGCAAGATGCCTACGAATTTGTGTATGACATTGCACTGCCGCCGCAGGTAAAATTGGAGTTGTCGGGCAAGGTAAAAATTCCTTACTATACCATCAAAATTACCAACGAGGACAAACAACAACGCAAAGATGCGACCTTGCAATACTTTGGAAAAATGGAGCAGCAAGACGTTGTAGAAGCAGACGATTTGCTGCGTGTGGACGTTGCGCAGGAAGGCGAAGAGGGTATTAAAGTGGCGGGAGCAATGCTTTCTACAAAGACCATCGCTGCTGCGCAAGTCGCCAAATTAAAAGGTTTGAAGGTGGGCGAAAATATCACACTCAACATTCGCGAACTGTTGGACAACGATGTGGACTGCGCTGCTTTTTTGCACCTCAAAACAGAGCAGTTGCCCAACATTAACCCTGTGGTAACGCTCACCATCAAGGAAGTGAGCCGCATGCAGCCTGCTGAGATGAATCAAGAATTTTTTGACAAAGCCTTTGGCAAAGATGTGGTAACTAACGAAGCAGAATTTTTGGCTAAGGTAGAAACTGAAATTAGTGAGCAGTTTGCTCGCACGAGCGACTATCTATTCAAAATAGATGTGCGCAAAAAACTGTTAGAACTTGCCCACGTTGAGTTGCCCGAAAATACGCTAAAACGCTGGCTGCAACTATCTTCGGCATCGGACGAAAAACAAAAATTGACCGACGAACAGTTGGAAAAAGAACTGCCCGCATTCTTTGAAGGCTTGCGTTGGAGCCTTGTGCAGGAAAACATTGCAAAACAAAATAACATACAAATAGAAGAAAGCGATATATTGGAATCTTCTAAATCCGCCGTGCGGCAACAGTTTGCAATGTATGGCATTACCAATCCTCCCGATGAAGAGGTAGAAAAATATGCCAAAAATCTGTTGCAGGACAACAAACACCGCTCACGCGCTGCCGAACAAATTTTGGAAGACAAAGTGGTGGATGTTGTCAAAACCATTGTAAAACTTGACACACAGGAAGTGAGCAAAGAAAAAGTAGAACAACTTTTGGCAAAAATAAAAGAGCAGAACCATCAACATTGATTTTTTAACTTATTGATTATTAACAATTTACAACATAATTTTATGAACGAATTTCAAAAGTATGCCACAAGACATTTGGGCATCAATAGTATGACACTGCACCAATATAGTAGTGTTTACAACGGTTACATCAATCCTACCATCATTGAGGAGCGGCAAATGAACGTGGCAAGTATGGACGTTTTTTCGCGCTTGATGATGGAACGCATAGTGTTTTTGGGCGTTCCCATCAACGATGATGTGGCCAATATCATTCAGGCACAGTTGCTGTTTTTGGACTCCAACAACGATGGCGGCAAGGACATTAGTATGTATCTGAACACCCCCGGAGGCTCGGTTTCGTCGGGCTTGGGCGTTTATGATACGATGCAAATTATTGCCTCCGATGTGGGCACTATTTGCACAGGAATGGCAGCCTCAATGGGTGCCATATTGCTCTGCGCGGGTGCTGTGGGCAAGCGCACCGCTTTGCCTCACGCCAAAGTGATGATACACCAACCGATGGGCGGCGCCGAAGGACAAGCCTCCGACATTGAAATCACAGCGCGGGAGATAGTGAAAACCAAGCGCGAACTCTACGAAATTTTGGCAAAGCACACCGGCAAATCCGTTGAGCAGATTGAGAAAGACAGCGACCGCGACTATTGGCTCAACGCACAAGAAGCCTTGTCGTATGGAATGATTGACGAGGTGGTAACCAAACGCAAAAAAGTAGCGTAAGGTAGAATGGGTGCGGATTGTGTAAAGTTTGAGTTATTAAATTTTTGAATTTTTGAATTAAAAAAATGGCGGCACCAATATCACATTGTTCATTTTGCGGGCGCAAGTCGCATCAACTGAAACACTTGCTGCACGGGGGAAGCGGCACTGTTGCAATTTGCGATGAGTGTATCAAAAACGCAGTAACTACACTCGGCACTATTGTACCCTCAGCATCAGAAAATGCAGCATTTTCTGCACCGCTCAAAGTGCCCAAACCACAAGAAATTAAAGCCTTTTTGGATACCTACGTGATTGGGCAAGAGGCGGCAAAAAAGTTTCTTTCGGTGGCAGTGTATAACCACTACAAACGCATTGCTCAAAACGCGCAACCCACAGAGGACGTGGAGTTGGAGAAATCTAACATTTTGTTGGTGGGCGATACCGGCACCGGCAAAACGCTGCTTGCCCGCACCATTGCTCGCATTTTGCACGTCCCGTTCACTATTGTGGATGCCACTGTGCTCACAGAGGCAGGCTATGTGGGCGAAGATGTAGAAAACATTTTGACCAGCCTGCTGCAAGCCGCCAACTACAATGTGGCTGCGGCTCAGCGAGGAATAGTGTTCATTGACGAGATAGACAAAATTACACGCAAAAGCGACAATCCATCCATCACACGCGATGTGTCGGGCGAGGGCGTGCAGCAGGCTATGCTTAAGTTGCTGGAGGGTACCATTGTGCGCGTGCCGCCGCAAGGTGGGCGCAAACACCCGCAACAAGAAATGATTTCGGTGAACACGCAAAACATTCTATTCCTTGCCGGCGGCTCGTTTGAGGGCATCGAAAAAATTATTGCGCGGCGAATGAACACCAATTTTATAGGTTTTAATGTGCCCAAACAGCACTATCAAATTGACCGCAACAATCTCTTGCAATACATTGCCCCAGCCGATTTGCGGAGTTTTGGGCTCATCCCCGAAATCATAGGACGTTTCCCCATCATCTCTTACCTTGAACGACTGAGCGATGATGCGTTGATGAAAATCCTTACCCAGCCTAAGAATGCGATTATCAAGCAATACATAAAATTGTTGGCGATGGATGGCATTGACCTGCACATAGACGAAGATGTGTTGCATTTTATAGTAGAAAAAACCATTGAGTTCAAACTCGGCGCACGTGGTCTGCGCTCAATTTGCGAGGCACTGATGATGGATGCAATGTATGAACTTCCATCACAAAACAACCCTACCACACTGCACATTGATATGGAATATGCCCATCACAAATTGGACATTTTGGCAGGAGATAATTTGCGGGCAGCGTGATATAACTTGTTGATAACCAATAAATTATAGTATATTTCAAATGGATAAAATTAAACATTGAATGTGCTTGAATACTTTGGGTTTGAGAGATTATTTGTATCAATTGTAAAAAATGAATTTATGAATATCACAGGCAAAATAACAGGCATAAAATATAAGATTTTCCTTGCGGAAGATTTGGAAACTATTGATATTAATAAGTTTAACATCAACAATGTAACTCCATTTTGTCTTGTGAAAGACGGCAAACACTCTTTTGCAGTTTCAAAATGGGTATCGCCAAAACGCACTCGTTCATATCCTTACGAAAGAGTTTACAACACGCTGAATATCTCAAAAAAAATTACGGTTATTCCAATTATTAAAGACGAAGGTTTTGACGGCGACCGTGATTTTGTGCAATGGGATACCGTTTCGCTGATGTCTTTGCTTGATGTTTTTGTGATTTTTGCTTATTATGACAAAGCCGTTAAACATCCTGATTATGACAATAAAGTTACTGATTTTCAATTTGATAACAAATATGTTATTTCAAAAATCAAAGAAATTAAACAATATCACTCTTCGGCATTACATTGGAATTTGAATGAACTGAAAAATAATTTGCACAATATTATTGACAAAACTAAAAGATATTATAGTAAAATTGAAAAACAGACAGGCGTTAGACTGCACAACGAAAGCGGAATAGATAATTTCAAAAATAAAATAGGCAAAGATGTTTCCCTGTTTATGCAGTTTTCGAGAGAAAAAGCCGAAAAGGCGCAATCGCGTGAAATGGTTACCACGCAGCCGAAAGAGAGTTTATCAACACTTACGAAAGCAAAAATTACTATTACAAATTATCTTGGCGGACAGTATTTTTTTACAGTAGATGAAGTTGATGAACTGAAAAATTTGATATGTTTGATTGAATGCAAACATTCAAAAAATGCTTTATTGCCAAGCGTTGGCGATATAAAAGATGGTTTGCTGAAGATGATTTTGTTTTCCAATCTTACAAATGTTACTGCTGATAGGCGAAAGACAAAATCGGTTGCCGTTTTGAAATTGACTTCGCCTAAAATTAAAGAAAAAACTATGCTTTTTAGCGACACAGTTCCAAAATATAGAGAAATTTTTTATGAAGAAAATAATTTTTCAAAATCTCAAATTGAATTTGTTGAACGTCTTATTGAAGAGGCAAAAGAAAATAAATTTGTAATACATATTTGTAATTCAAAATAAAAAGTATATAAAATGAAAGAATTTACAGAAAAACAAGTTGTTTTACTTGAACAAGCAGACATTGACAAAGCAAGGCAATTCGCTAACGATGTAGTTGATACTGTTGATTACGGTGATAGCAATCAATTTAGTAAAGCAAAAATTAAAGAAGACCATTTTGTGAGCAAATTAGGAGAAGAGGCAGTAAAAAAGGTTTTTGAAACTTTGGACAAACAAGTAGAAGGACCTGATTATGCAATTTATTCGCAGAAACAAAAATCGTGGGATGCCGATTTGAAAGTTGACGGCGTCGATTTAGCCGTAAAAACGCAAAAAAAAAATCGGCAGCGCAACGGTATGGTTTGTCTTGGACTTTTCAGTCGTCTTCGTACAGAAAAGACCCGATACTGAACAGTGCGGAAAATTGGGTGTGTTTTGTTGAATGTGATGATACAAATGATTATTCTTGTATAGTTTATTCACCTTATCAAGTAAAGGAATTAACATTTAGAGACCCTGTTTTACCTCATTTGAAAGGTAAAAAACAGGTTGTATATGAAATTGATTTACCCAAATGATTAAATCGCCCCTCCGATACCCCGGCGGCAAAAGTCGAGCAGTTGAAACAATCGCAAAATTGTTGCCCAACTTTGACGAGTTCAGAGAACCATTTCTGGGCGGCGGCTCGGTGTTTGTGTATGTAAAACAGCGTTTTCCAAACAAAAAATATTGGTTAAACGATTTATACACCGAACTTTACAAGTTTTGGGAGATGACACAAAAAGATGTAGATACTTTGATTGCAAAAGTGTATGAGTGGAAAGAAAAATATAAAATTGGTAAGGAATTATTTAAGTTTTTAAATGAAAATCACGCAAAATTCAATGATTTGGAACGGGCAGCGGCATTTTTCATTTACAACCGCATCACCTTTTCGGGCACAACATTAAGCGGCGGTTATAGCGAGGGCGCATTTACAGGGCGTTTTACCGAAAGCAGCATTCAGCGTTTAAACGATTTAGCAAAAGTGATAAATCATTCAACCATAACAAATCACGATTACGAAGAAGTGGTAAAAAAAGAAGGCGAAAATGTGTTTATCTTTCTTGACCCGCCCTATTATTCGGCAACAAAATCGGCACTTTACGGCAAAAATGGAAATTTACATAAATCATTTGACCACGAGCGTTTTGCCAAAACAATGAAAAACTGTCCGCATAAATGGCTCATAACTTACGATGACAGTGCGTATATTCGCAATCTATTTTCTTTTGCCAATATTATTTCTTGGAATTTAACTTACGGAATGCGAAACATTACCGAAAATTCCGACCAAAACGGCAAAGAATTATTTATTGCAAATTATCCGCTAACAAAATTAAAACAATTAGAATTATTTGATTATGCAAAATAATTTTTTAATTCTCACAAGTCTAAACAATAATTTTACAAATATGAACCGATTTTTTAATTTTTTGGCACTCATTTTTTTGACAGCGACAATGGCTTGTACGAGTGCCCACAACACTTATACAATGCTCATTGGCACTTATACAGAAGGCACCAACAGCAAAGGCATCTACCTGATTAAGGTAGATGCGAACACCGGCAATGCAGACACTATGTACGTTGCAGAAGATGTGGTGAACCCGAGTTACCTTGCATTTTCTGCCGACAAACAACAAGTGTATGCTGTGAGTGAAAATGGCAACAACAGCAGTGTGAATGCATTTGCGGTGGATGAGACAACAAAAAAGTTACAATTTATCAATATCGTAAAATCGCCGGATGCAGACCCCTGCTACATTGCAGCGACAGATGAGCACATTGTTACCGCCGGCTATTCGAGCGGAAGTCTCACCGTGCACGAGCGAAATGATGATGGCTCGGTGGGCAATGGCTTGCAAACCATTTACCACAAAGGCAGTAGCATCAACGCAGAGCGGCAAGCGAAACCGCACGTGCACCAAACTATTTTTACCCCCGACCAAACCTTGCTGTTGGTTTGCGACTTGGGCACAGACAAAATTACATCCTATCGCTACCATCCCAACGAGCGCACCAAGCCGCTTGTTGTAGCCGACAGCATCACCGTAAAATTGGGCAGCGGGCCTCGCCATCTTGCCTTCAACTGCGAAGGAAGTGTTGCTTATTTGTTGCAAGAAATAGACGGTACGCTCACGGTTTTGTCGGTGGATAAAAGCGGACAACTTGCCGTATTACAAGAAGTTACTACCAACCCGCAAAACGTTGCAGACGTTGGTGCGGCGGCAATTCGCGTGTCGCCTGATGGTCGATTTGTGTATGCTACCAATCGCGGTAGTTGCAACAATATCACTTGCTTTGAAGTGGCTGCAAACGGCACGCTCACTATGAAAGAACAAACCCCAACAGGTGGCAGCGGTCCCCGTGATTTTGCCCTCACTTCCGATGGAAAATATGTTTTTGTGGCGCATCAATATACGCACAACATCACTATTTTTGAGCGAAATATAAACACGGGACACCTTACTGCAACAGGCAAAGAGGTCGCAACAAACACTCCCGTTTGCGTGTTAATGTATTAATAAATAACGACTAAAAAAATGGAAACACTTGGTATTGGTTCGCGGGTAGAGCACCCGCAATTTGGCAAAGGCGTTGTGATTCAGGTGCGCATGGATGCCTACGAAATCACGTTTTGGGACAATGGTACCAAAATTATTGGTCGCGATTTTGATGGACTCAAAGTCGTTGATGCCGTTGAAACGCCATCGGATATAGCCACTTATGAGAAGATAGAAAAATCGCTCATTAAGGTGCTGTCGCGGTTTAGTGATGTAAGCCAAAAGGTAGAGATGGCGCAACGTTGGAACGGCGGCAAGATGGTGCTTTTTCCGAGCGATAAAACCTTGAAGGAAAAAGAGATACCACTCGAAACATTTTTTCACAAAATTGTAATGTTGCGCGACCGCTTGCGTGTGTTGGAACAAAAAATCAACGCCCACAGCCAACTCACCGACGAAGACAAAGTGGATATGCAGCAGTACATCACACGCATCTACGGCTCGCTCACCACGTTTAATGTGCTGTTCAAAAATGAGGAGCATAAGTTTGTGGGCGAAAAAGGGAAAGAAGCGATATGAATAAGCGGTATGAATCTGTAACGGAAACTTATAAAAACTACAATATTATGAGTGCTTTGGTTTTGAGGAATTATTTGTATCAATTATAAAAACCAAATAGATATTATGTCAATAAAATTAAATGATATTCTTCAATTGGAAGATTTAGTAAATACGAAAATTAGATTCAATTTGCAATTTGAAGGAGTTTGGAATCCCATAGAATATTTTAAAATGGGTAATATCAAAACTATGCTTGAAGGTCAGTATTGGAATTATGCAAAAAGAAAATCATTTGTAGTCGGGCAAATTACAATCGGACTTATAAAAATCAAAGATGATGATTGGCTTTTATTTCACATAGGCAGGATAACCAAAGATTTGAATATTCAAAATGGGAAAGGGTATGAATTTGAAATCGTAGAAGGATATAAAAAGTATTTTGGTCGTATTATTGTTAGATTTCATAACAAATCGCAAAATATGATTAGAAATGCAAAGTCCGTAATAAATGATTGTGAGGTTATGCAAATTTTACCTGATACTTTTGATAATGATTTATTTCCCGGTTATGATAAAGTAAACATTAATTGGCAAGAGTTGTCTCGTGTTATTAATAAAGATACTTGGAAAACCGCTTTACAAAATCAAAAAGGAGTTTATTTGATAACTGATATTTCTAATGGAAAACTGTATGTTGGTTCGGCTAATGGCGGTGCCGCTGGGCGCATCTTTTTTGGTGGTGTGGTGCACCTCCTCAAGGGTAGCGCGGTAGTCGCTGCGGTAGCGGTTCACCAACTCTGCCAGCCGTTTGTTGATGTCAAAAAATATCTGCACTCCTATGCTGTAATTGGAAGTGTAGAACAACCCTCCGCCTTTGTTGGCACAATGTTGCTGCACGGCATCCAATTGGTCTAACCAGCCCGTAGTGCCGCACACCACAGGCACCTGCGCATCAAAGCAGGCTTTGAGGTTGCCCACAGCGGTATCGGGCGTGGTAAACTCAATGGCAACATCTGCTTTTTGCAAACGAGCAGGCACGCACTCGTGCACATTGTTCACATCAACAATAAGGACAACCTTGTGCCCCCGCGCAACAGCAACCGCCTCAATGGCTTTGCCCATTTTTCCGTAACCAATAAGTGCTATGTTCATATAGATTTTTTTTTAACATTCAAAATTTATGCCACTTTTGCGCAAAGTCTGTTACTTTCTTTTTCTATGCTTATCAATTCATAGTCAGGTTTTGCCACAAACATATTGTTCTCAATACTATTTATTTTTTCGATAGTTGCCTTAATAGCATAATCAGATTGGTCAATTCCTATCCAGCGGCGATTGTTTGCCTGTGCGGATTTCAGCGTAGTCCCCGACCCACAAAAACAATCCAACACAATACTGTTTTCGTTAGACGAAGTATTGATTATCAAATCCAACATTTCTGCATTTTTTTCTGTTGGATAAATGGGATATTGCGGGTCTTTGAACTCCCAAATATCTTGTACGCGCATACCCTCGCGCTCGTCGGCGTAGATTATTTTTCGCGGGTTGCCGTTTGCCGACCATTCTATTAACCCTTCTTTATCCCATTGTTCCAACGTGGCAACGTCCGTGCGCCAATGTCTGCCAACAGGCGGCAAAATGCCCTTAAATGGTTGGTTTGATTTTCCATTTTCGGTTTCGCCCGGTGCGTGAATGGGAACGGTGGTGTAACGCCTGCCTTGTTTATCTTTTTTAGAAAATAAATTTTCCAAATCTTTTTCCGTATATTTTTTGCGCGGCTCGTTCCAAATAGGATTTTCTGTTTTGCTGTAAAACAAAATCAAATCTT
>BNTQ01000053.1 GCA_025996715.1 Bacteroidia bacterium
TTCAGTCTCAATTTATTGGACAAAACGCCGATAAATCAACTATTTCTACAACCTCAATTACAATATTTCAAAGAACCTCAATATAACCAATTGAATCTCTTTGATTTATAACGCAACGCTAGTGATTCTGTATCTTTTTTCACCAACTCAAAAAAGCCGCTGATTTCCTGTTGGTCAATGGCTTGACGAACATTGTAACGCTTTACTTGGTCGTGATAGCCCTTTTTGGTGAGTTTAATCTCAACGGTAACGTCTCTTGAGTTTTCGTAGGTTAGCCCAAGAATGTTGAACGAGCGCGTTTCCTCATAAGGCGTAGTGGTGAGGTACAACTCGTTGGTGTTTTTCACTTGGTCGGGAATGCTCGAAATTACCCGCCAAAAGATGCGCGAACCGCGTGGGTCGCTATCAAAATTCCAACGGATGATGGTGCGCTCCAATGCCGTGGCACCCGGTTTGTCGCGGGAAACTCTGTTTTTGTCTTCGCCTGCACGAATAGTAGGGTCTGTGGCGGGCGGGGCTTCAACGTAATTTTTCTTCAATTTAATTACATCGCCGGTGGCAGTAATCCGTTGCACGTCTCCAAAAGTCCAGACACTCACAAGACCAAGAACTACCTCCATCGGGTGAAAACTGCCATTTGCAGTAATGTTTACCACATCTATATCACCTTCAAATTTTTCTCTTGCCACTTCTAACAACTTGTTGTAAGCCCTGTTTTTTGCACCAATGGGGATAAAAGGCGGCCATTGATACGAAGAATATTTTGTCTGCACTCTGCCAACGATGTCGTGCGTTTTTCGTTGTTCAGGAGTCATCGTAGCGGTGCGCACTGATACACACGCATCCATAAGAATAAGGGAAATAATTCCCACAATAAAAAGAATTTTTTTCATAATAATTTTGATTAAAATTTGAAAAATAAAAATTACACATTGCCAAAATCTTGTTTTACATCACCTATTTTTGGCAGACTTTGCGATGGATTGAGGTAGGCACATAAAAAAACCGCGAGACTTTTTATTTGTTCTCGAGGTTTTAGCCGACCTTGCATCCAAATAAATTAATAAGCCCACGCGATTCACGTGAGCGTTATTATTTATTCATAGATGCTTTTTGAAACGGCTAAATTTCGAGAACAGAATCTAATGCATAACGCTTTCTATATGCACCCCTTTGTTCAAGAGGTGTCATTTTTCATACGCAAAATAATTAAAGGTTAATACTAAAAATACACATACCACACAAAGCGGCATATTTCTGCGACAAAGATAGAAAGTATTTTTGAATTGCAAAAAAAGAATTAACCCTCGCATCATTTATTTTGTCAATTTATTTTTTTTTGCTACCTTGCAGCGTTTTTTTCAAAAAAGTAACATAATTACTCATCTAAATTTTACAGAAATTGGGAAAGCGAGCCAGATACAAGAGTATTTCGTTTGAGCAAAGCGAGGAAATTCCACGCGAAAATATCTTAACGGCTGCCCAAAAAACCGCTTGGTATTTGCGTCCGGTTACGTGGTTGCTCAGTGTTTGGGAAGTGATATTTATGTATCGCACCAAAATACACAAGGAGGCTATGAAAGGATTTAAAGCCCCTTACCTTGTTTTGTGCAACCACAACAGTTTTATTGATTTCAAGGTGTTCACAATGGCTACCTTTCCGCAGCGTGCCAACTACATTGTTGCGCTCGACGGTTTCATTAGCCGCAATTGGCTGCTGCGCACTGTGGGCGGGGTGTGTTGCCGCAAGTTCATCAACGACACTATGGTGGTCAAGCAAATACAGCATTGCCTCACCGTCAATCGTTGCATCACAGCGCTTTATCCCGAAGCGCGCTACTCGTTGATAGGCACCACTTCTATTATTCCATCCAGTGTGGGCAAACTCATTAAGATGCTCGAAATCAACACGGCATCGTTGGTGTGCCACGGCAACCACTTGCTGCATCCTGCGTGGTCAAAGCACACACGGCACCAGGCGCGTTTGGAAGCGGTGTTTAGCCCCATTTGCACCCAAGAAGAAACGCGCACCCTCTCGGCAGAACAAATCAATGAGCGCATCCAAAAGGCAATGCACTACGACGATTATCAATATCAGGCGGACAAAAAATTGAAAATTACACACAAACGCCGCGCCGAAGGAATAGAAAAAGTGCTGTATCAATGCCCCAATTGCAAAACGGAAAGCAGCATCAGTTCAAAGGGCGCCGTTATTACCTGCGAAGCCTGCGGCAAGCAGTGGAAAATGACCGAGTATGGCAAAATTGTTGCCCTGCAAGGCGATACGGAATTTGAGCACATCCCCGCGTGGTACGAGTGGCAGCAGCGCAACGTGCAGCAAGAAATTAAGGATGGCAAATACGGTTTTTGCGAAGAAGTAATGGTGGAAAATCTTATCAATTCCAACGGATTTTATCGCTTGGGCAAGGGCATGCTCACGCACAACAACAAAGGTTTTGAACTACGTTTGCACGCGACCGGCGACACTCCTATTTTCACGCGCACTGCCGGCGAAAATTACAGCATTCACATCGAATTTGAATACTTTGGAAAAGGCGATGCCATTGTAATTTCCAACCGCAACAACTCCTATTACCTCTATCCTACCCACAAAAAATTGTCTGTAACCAAAGTCCACTTTGCGGTAGAGGAATTGTTTCAACTACAATCCAACAAAGTACATCTGCCCTTGGAAGCAATATCAGAAATGATTTGATATGGGCTATTGCCTCGCACCATTTATTTTGATATTTAATATATTGGAAATCAACAAATTACAATCATTTATTGAAGTGGATTTGTGAAAAAAAGATAATTGTGCTTCAAAAAATCATCATAAAAGTTGTATAATTGTACAACTTTTATTACTTTTGTTCAATGAATAGAACAATTATCACATACGGTGGATACTTTGAACGATTTCTTGCTACCTTAGCACCCAAAGTAGTTGTCAAATTGCAGTACATTATTGCACTGCTTGAAACTGTTGACCGTATGCCGACAAAATTCATCAAACATCTGCGCGATGGTTTGTACGAATTGCGCATAGAATATGAGGGAAACATTTATCGTGTATTCTTTATTTTTGACGAAGGACAGGTTGTAGTTTTATTTAACGGATTTCAAAAGAAGACCCAGAAAACGCCAATAGGCGAAATTGAAAAGGCATTATCATTAAAAGAGGCTTATTATGCAGACAAACAATCACGCAATTAGAAATTACAGTGCAGCACTTGCAGAGCAATACGGCGCACACGGCACGCCCGAACGGGCACAATTTGACGAGGAGGCATATACTTTTTATACAGGGCAGGTAATGCAGGATGCTCGTAAAAAAGTTAAACTTACCCAAGATGCACTTGCCCATCGAATGGGAGTTGATAAGTCATATATTTCCCGCATCGAAAGAGGCGACACCGTTCCCAGCGTATCCACTTTTTATCGTGCTATGCACTCTATGGGATTTCATGTAACTATAACCCCAGATAGGTTGAATGTTCAAAAATATCGGCGTTCGGTAGCAGTATAATGTGGGCAATGTGCTTGGTGCTTAAAATCTACCGTTTAAAAATAAATTTGCACTTGGATGCAAATTGAATAAAATTTTTGCTTACCTTTGTCCTCGATTTTGAACAGCGTTTAAATGGACTTCGGCTCTGTTGTAAAATCAAAATGTAAATTTGGCATTTTTAGAAGTCTTGTAATTATCAATTTAACAAAATGAAAAAAGTAATGATGACTATCTTAATGATGGTCTTAGTGTTTGACCTTGCAATAGGTCAGGAGGTCAAAAATGTCATCGTAATGATTGGTGATGGTATGGGCGTAAGCCAAGTATATGCAGGATTAACCGCCAACAAAGGCAGTTTACATCTTGAACGATGCCAATATGTTGGTTTTGCTAAAACCTATTCAGCCAGTGATTATATCACGGATTCCGGAGCAGGGGGTACCGCCATTGCTTGTGGAGTGAAAACCAAAAACGGAACAATAGGAATGGATACAAGCGGCAATTCCATACCCTCCCTATTGGCAATTGCTTCAAAAAATGGACAATCTACAGGAGTGGTAGTCAGTTGCGACCTCACGCATGCTACCCCTGCATCGTTTATAGCCCATCAACCCAATCGTAATATGACCGAAGAAATAGCCAATGATTATGCCAATTCCGATGTTACGGTTTGCATTGGAGGCGGTCGCAATAACTTTGAACAACGTAAAGACGGCAGAAATATAACGGCTGAAATGAAATCTAAAGGCTATCAAGTGGCTTATTCAATGGATGAAGTAGCCAAAGTGAAGTCGGGAAAGTTATTGGGATTAGTTGCCGAAAAGCATCCTGCCGCTTTTCCGGAAAGAGGTAATATGTTGCCGGATGCCGTATCTGCTGCCTTAGATATTCTAAAAAACAACGAAAAAGGATTTTTCCTAATGGTTGAAGGCTCCCAAATCGACTGGGGAGGTCATGCAAAAAATCAAGAACAAGTCATCAACGAGATGTTGGACTTTGATAGAACTATTAAAGTGGCTTTCGATTTTGCAGAAAAAAATCCTAACACATTAGTGGTTATTACTGCAGACCACGAAACAGGAGGTTTGTCCATTGTTGGAGGTAATCTTGAAACAGGGGAAGTAAAAGCATCGTTTTCGACAGGAGGTCATACATCGGTAATGGTGCCTGTTTACTCATACGGCACCGGAGCCAAAGAATTTGCCGGAATTTATCAAAATACAGATATTAAGCCCAAAATACTTCAATTGTACGGGAGTAAAAAATAAAAAATTTTGTGTTGCGCATTGATAAATTTTTGTGGGCTATACGGATTTTCAAAACCCGCAGCGAAGCCGCCGAAGCCTGCAAACACGACAGAGTAACGCTTGGCAACCGCACACTCAAAGCCTCCTACGAAGTCAAGGTGGGCGATGTGATAGTGGTGCGCAAAAATGCAGTGCACTATCATTATCAAGTAGTAGCCTTGCCCACCACGCGCGTGAGCGCAAAGTTAGCGGCCGCCTTTGCGGCAGACCTCACCCCACCAACAGAATTAGACAAATTGGATACCCACAAAATGTTGGTTTTTGCTCAGCGCAAAAGAGGCAGCGGCCGCCCCACCAAACGCGACCGCCGCAAATTAGAAGAGGTGCTTGGCTGACAAGTCCTATGACCGTTTTATTGAAGAATTGTTTGCAGTTGATTGGGCAATAACGAAATACTCAATAGTTCTTTCAAATTGAGTGTTAATTTGAAATTCACTTGGTTGTTTGGATTCATTGCAACAAGTTGTTTTTCAAAATCGCCCTGTTTGATATAAAACTTGCGGTCTTTGTGGTGATACGAAAGTTCTTTTTTCTCAAAAATGCGAAATAATACAGCATCTTCGCAAATTCCGATACATAATAGGTAGTTGTAATTGTAGTTCGGATTGATGCCATTGAATTGGAAAGTGTTGTTTTTAGTGCCTTTGCGAGCAGTTTTTACTTCCAACAAAACGCCGTTTTTTGTTTGAATATCATATTCATCGTGTATAACGCCATCGTCAATAATTTCGGTAAATCTATTGACCAAGAATTTTGCATACTCTTCGCCGATTTGCCCAACAGCATTGCCTTCCAAGTCAATCACTTTGGCAAATTTTGCATTTGGATTTTTACCAAGCCGCACTTCGAGGTATTTACGCTCAATAATTTCTTGCAACTTATCTTCTAAATCTTGAACATTCAACATAACAATCGTTGTTTGTGATTTAATAAACCTGCATTATCTTGCAAAAGATGAAAGATATTTGATTTCCCAATATGATAGCAGGAATTGGTTGCCAAACTGCCATATTTTTTCCAATCAGCATTTTCAAGTATCTGTGTTGCAGTCTTTTTTATCTCATCATTTTCTGTCGTAAAAACTATGGCAACACCGCTTTTGTATTTCACCTCATCAAAAGAATTGACAATAGAAATTTTATCGTGAAAAGTTGACGAGATATAACAATCGGCTTTACGGTCAAAAATCCATTGCTTGCCGCACTCACGTTTTTTTGCCAACGACACGGTATAAATTTTCAAAATATCGCCAAATGGCTCTTTGTGGCGATTGTTGTACCAACTAAATTCCTCGTCGTCAAGTTTATGATTTTTGCTCCAAATTTGAAAAACACATTTTACATCCACCGTTTTTTGGGTTGCCGGCACATAAAAAGAATTTTTGGGCAAGCGTTCGGAATGAATTAAATTGAAACCTCTCACTCGGTATTTTATTGAGCCTTTGCCTTTGCTCTCAAAAAACATCGGCAAAATAAAGCACACATATTCTGCCTTTTGCGAATGATTGATGAAGTCCAAAGCCACTACGCCTCTGTGTCCAAAAGGCGGATTGCCAATGGCAATTATTTTTTTGTTAGGCAATTTATATTCGAGATAATCAGATTTTACAATATCATTTCGTAGCGGCGAAATATCAACGCCAATTTTTTTATTTTCCGGCAATAAATCAAAAAAACAACCCTCGCCAACACTTGGCTCTAACCAAGTGTAATCATCCATATTGGCTTCATAATTTTTGATAATGTCGTAAGTTTTTTGATAAAGCAAACCCGCCAATTCTTTTTTTGTAAAGTATTGGTCTAATAAATTTTCGGAATTTTCTTTCATCAAATTCCCATTCACATATCTAATTGTTTTACCAAACAATGTATCCATACCTATCTACTTTTAATCTACAAAAGGTCACTGATCAGTTGGTTGCTGCATCAAATGCCCATCGCAGCAATAGACACCATGTTGACTATTTCGCGCACGGTGCTTTCTTCGGGCAAAATGTGTACGGGTTTTTCCAAGCCTAACAAAATGGGACCTATGATTTCGCAGCCGCTGAGTTCTTTGGTGAACAGCGTGGTGATGTTGCCCGAACTGAGGCAGGGGAACACAAAGCAGTTGGCATCGGCATCGCCGAGTTTGTTGAACGGAAATTTTTGGGCGCGCAGTTTGCCGTTGAAGGCATAGTTGGCTTGCATTTCGCCCTCCACTGCGAGTTCGGGATATTGGCTTTGCAATATCTCCACAGCACGTGCCACGCGCTTGGAACTGCCCTCTTGCACCACGCCAAAATTGGAGTGCGACAGCAAGGCAATTTTTGGTTCGATGCCAAACTTTTTGACTGCTTCAGCCAACAAAATAGTGGTCTTTACCAATGCCTCGGTATCCTGCGTTTTTACGGTGCAATCGGTGAGAAAAAGCGGTCCTTTTTTGGTGAGCACAATAAACATTCCTGCCACGTGGTTGCTGTGTTCGTAGGCACTAATGACTTCGCGCACGGTGCGCAACTTGCGTCCGTAATCGTTGGCAAACGTTGTCAGCATTGCATCGGCATCGCCCGACTCTACCATCATTAGCCCAAAGGTATCGTTGCGGTCTAATTTTTTGACGGCATATTGCAACGAAATGCCCTTGCGTTGCCGTTTTTCAAACAGTATCTGCGCATAGCGATTGCGGCGTTCTTGCTCGTTGTCGCCATAGAAGCGAATAATTTCGGCACCTGTGATGTCGATGTGATTTTCGGTGCAGAGTTTGGCAATTTTTTCTTGACTGCCCAATAGAATAGGTTTGCCCAAACCGTTGCTGAGCATCTGTTGCGAGGCTTGCAAGATTTTCAAATCTTCGCCGTTGGAGAACACTATGCGGCGTTGTTGTTTTTTGGCACTCTGCGTAACGGAGTACATAAAATCGCTGCTGCGTCCCATTCGGCGTTGCAGTTGGTTCTCGTAGGCGTCCCAATCGGTAATGGTTTTGCGGGCTACCCCCGATGCAATAGCAGCCTTTGCCACCGCAATAGACACCGTCGAAATCAAGCGCGGGTCAAGGGGTTTGGGGATAATGTAATTTTGTCCAAAGGAGATTTTGGTGTTGCCGTAGGCGGCGCAAACCGTGTCGGGCACAGGCTCTTTTGCCAATGCTGCCAAGGCGCGCACAGCAGCCACTTTCATCTCTTCGTTGATGGCAGTGGCACGCACATCCAAGGCTCCGCGAAAGATGAAGGGGAAGCCCAACACATTGTTCACCTGATTGGGATAATCGCTGCGGCCTGTTGCCACCACCACATCGGGGCGGGCGGCAATGGCAGCCTCGTACGAAATTTCGGGGGTGGGATTTGCCAGCGCAAACACGATGGGATTGCTCGCCATACTTTGTATCATTTTGGCACTCAAAATGTTGCCTTTTGACAAACCCAAAAACATATCGGCACCTTGCATTGCCTCCTCCAAAGTGCTGATGGTGCGGGCGGTGGCAAACAACTTTTTCATCGCGTTCAAATCGCTGCGTTGTTGGGTCAAAACGCCTTTGCTGTCGAGCATCACCAAGTTTTGGGGTTGCACGCCCAAACTGATGTACAACTTGGAACAAGCCACAGCAGAGGCTCCGGCACCGTTGACCACCACTTTGAGATTTTCAATTTTTTTGCCTGCCAATTCAATAGCGTTGAGCATACCCGCGCTGGATATAATGGCAGTGCCGTGTTGGTCGTCGTGCATAATGGGAATATCCAATTCTTTGCGCAGGCGTTCCTCTATTTCAAAGCATTCCGGCGCTTTGATGTCCTCCAAATTGATGCCGCCAAAAGTGGGTGCAATGTTTTTGACCGTGCGGATAAAATCCTCTACATCCTTGGTGTTTACTTCAATATCAAACACATCCACATCGGCAAAAATTTTGAACAGCAAGCCTTTGCCTTCCATCACAGGCTTGCCGGAGAGCGCGCCAATGTCGCCCAAACCCAGCACCGCTGTGCCGTTGGAGATAACTGCCACGAGGTTGCCCTTGGCAGTATAGCGGTAGGCATCTTCGGGATTTTTTTCTATTTCCAAGCAAGGTTCTGCCACGCCCGGCGAGTAAGCCAGCGCGAGGTCGTTTTGCGTACTGTAAGGTTTGGTGGGCATCACCTCAATTTTGCCCGGCCGCCCTTCGGAGTGATAGTCTAAGGCTTCTTGTTTTAAATTGCTCATTTTTTATTGATTTTATTTTTTTTACGCTGCAAAGGTAGGCATTTTTTTGGAATTATTTTATTCGGGCACCTCCAGCCGGTCGTTGCTCCAGATGCCGCGTGCCAGTATGTTGCCTTGCGCGTCGGTGAGGGTGCCGCGTCCGTTGGCTACGTTGTTGGCAAAGGAGCCTGTGTAGGTGTTGCCATTTTGCAGCAGCAGCGTGCCTTGTCCGTGCCGTTTGCCGTCGCGCATATCGCCGGTGTAACCCCAGCGCGGGTTGAATTGTATCACGTAGGTGGGAGGATTTTGCTCGTCCTTGCCGCCAATTTGATGCACTACATTGAATTTTTCGCTGTACTTTTGCACCGCAGGAATTACGGTAAAGTAAGCGTGGCGGTACCAACGGTCAATAATTACGTAGTCAATTTTTTCTTTTTCAAAACGTTCTATTACTTCTTCAGGTGAGATATTGGGCTGTCCCACCATCACTATAGGGATGCCGCCACTCCTGCGCCCTCCCGAAAATATGTAAAAAAGTTCCGACTTGCGGCAAGCAACACGAGCGGTATCGGGGGTATTGTCTTTTATCCACTTGATGGCATCCAAAAATTCTACAAAGTTGGGCGAAGAATTGGCAGCGGTATAGGTTTTTGTTTTTGCCTGCAACTCTGTCGCCTTAATGGATGCAGCATAAGCAGGCTGCATGGTTACTACGAACACAATGCAAACAACAATTGCCCCATATTTTGAATATATTTCCGCTTTTGTTTTTGTTTTTATTATTTTGTCTAATAACAATTTTACAAACGAATAACATCCGTAAATAAATAAAAATATAAGGAAGTGCATAATGGGAGTCATATAACGGTGTCCGCCGTATTGCTCTACCCAGGCTATCAGCACAGCCAGCGTGATGCCCACGTAAAGAAATATCAAAAGCGAGCCTTTGGGCAATTTGTAGGCTCCAAAAAGTAATAACAACGCAATACAAATCCCTTTTACCCATTCGCCTGTAGTGGTTTTTGCATTTGTGTCGGTGGCATAATTAAAAATAGCAGTAGGTACATATTTGGTGGTGTAGGTTGTGAGATTGTTGGTTAAACGTGTTTTCCAATCTTGTAGTGTCATTAACTCTTCACTAGAACCAGATGCTTTATTAGAAAATCCCGCTAAATAATGGTCACCGTGTATGCCCACCTCTCTATTGCGTGCATCCCACGCCATTTTGGGAACTATAAACGCAAGTGCTATCACGCCCAATACCAACAAGTGTTTCAATAGCGACATCTTTTTTTCGTTGAATATGGCTACTTCCTGCACCCGCAATTTTCTTGCTTTTAAAAATCTAATAAATTGTTGCAGAACAATTATTCCGTAATAAAGAGCGACTGCCAAAATGAACGATTTAGCCATTGCACGAATAAAATAAATATAACTCATACACGCTGCCAATGCCAAGAGCATAAGCCAATCTTTCCATCGTTTTTCCTTTACCACAAAGGCTTTGCACACATCCCATTTGAGGATTATCAAAATGACGACCATGGTAAAAAACACAAACAGCATTTCGCTCATCATAATAGTAGCAAATCGCAAGAGGGAGGGGTGCGATGCCGAAAATGCGGTTGCTGTGAAAGCAATAACCTGATTTTTGCACGCAGCATACAGTATAAAAAAAAGCAATACGAGCGAGCCATAGAGCAACACACCATTAGCCACTTTGATGGCATGAATGGAACCCAATCCCGCCTTCATTAACACCGCCTCAAATGCGGGATAGCCCGGCGGAAATTGTCCGTGCGGACTTTCCTTAAAACCCATTATATTGTTATATCCTCTGCCGCTACTAAGCGCTTTTCCTAATGAATAATAGACAATGTTATCTCCGTTTAAATCTACCTTTTCGTCGAAAGTGCGGGTGTAGTTGGAGAGGTACAATACCGAAATAATAACCAAAAATATCGCCGAAATATATTTGGGCGGAATGGTTTTTTTAACGGCTTGTTGCTTGCTTTTTTTCATACGAAAATAATTTATTTTTTATGCTGTTTTATTTCGATGGTGTAGAGATAAAAACTGCTGAACACTATTTGCACCCCGCAAACAATGCTCACCATAGAGGGAATGGTGATGCGCATAATTTCTGATGCCACCAACTCGCCAAAAGCACGCTGCTCCCAATAAAACAAAGCATAGAGCAAAGTTGCAATGCCTATAGCAACCAAAATAGCACCGGAAATAAGACCTCGTTCCAACGAAAACTTCGACAGCATTTTTACAAAACGGCTATCGTTGGGCATCAGTCCTATGCTGATAGAATATAATTTTGAAAACACGGCAAAACTCATCAACTGTAATCCCAAAAACACAGACATTGCCGCATAAAGAAGTGTGTTAATATCTAACGCAGAATTGCCTATACGCAAAGGACCTTGCGACAAAATGCACATCATTATCAATCCAACCACAAACAAAAATGCTCCCGGATACAAGAACAGCCATCGCGGACTATGCACCAACAAAAATTTGAGATACCGCCAGCCATCACTCCAAGTTCGTAGATGTGGTGGGCGCGAACGTCCGTCCGGCGATAGGGTAGTAGGCACTTCGGTTATTTTTAGTTTATGCAATGTCGCTTTTACTACCATTTCACTGGAATACTCCATTCCCGGAGTATAGAGGTTCAAATTTTCAATAGATTCTCTTGAAAATCCTCTCAATCCACATTGAAAATCGCCAATTTTGCTGCGATAAAAAATTCTGCCCAAAAACGACAAAACAGGATTGCCCAAATAGCGGTGCAAAAAAGGCATCGCGCCTTTGGCAATGCCGCCTGTGCGTCGATTGCCCATGACCAACTCATAACCTTCGCGCAGTTTTTCAACAAAAGGCATTAGGTTGGAAAAATCGTAACTATCATCGGCATCGCCCATAATGACGTAGCGACCTTGTGCTGCTTTTACACCGCCCCGCAATGCTGCACCGTAGCCTTTTTCTTTTACTGCTACTACTGTTGCACCGTTGTTTGTGGCTATTTCTTGCGAGCCATCGGTGCTGCCATTGTCGGCAATCAACACCTCGCCCACGATGTTGTTTTTTTCTAAAAAGCCTTTTGCTTTTCTTATACACACTTCGAGCGTTTCTGCCTCATTGAGGCAAGGCATTAAAATTGTAAGTTCTGTTTGTGTCATTTTTTTGTAATTTATATAGCGTAGAGACGTGGCGCGCCGCGTCTCTACCAACCAAGGTTTTGCAAAATTGTCCGTTAGGACATTCATATCAATAGAAAAAACATTTGGCAACCGCCGTTATTGCGCGCGGACAGCCACTGTTTTTCAAGGCATTGTCCTTGCACCGCGCGCCATTATGCGGTGGTTGCGTTTTTCCGTAGGCTGCGCTGCGCTTGCCTACGGTTATGCAAATTCAACCCTACGGGTTGTGCGTTTAACTCTCAATTAGCAATTCCATTACATATAGTCTTTAAAATCTTCCAACGGCGCATTAAAATCATCGCTCATCCACGTGAATGTACCTTTCATACAACCAAAAGCAGGTTTTGGGAAATGGTTGGTTTCGTTAAGAATTTTACGCGCAAGCGTAGCCTTTGTTGCATCTAATTCTATTGTACTCATATTATAGATTTCAAATTGTTTAAATTGTAAATTATTGTAAGTCAATTAATTATCTACTTTCCCGCAAAAAGTAGTTTGCAAATATAAACATTTTTTTGTACATTCAAAAAATATTATCTTGTATTTAACATGGACTTTTAGTTATCATCGTGCGAGCGCACGCTTATTTCCATCGCTTGCTGCGATAAATTATGTTTTTTGCAATTTGCAGCAAGTGCGCCACTAATTTTGCCCAAATAACCCAAAAACGATGGATGTGCCAGTATTTGTCTTGGTATAATTCCTCCATCAAATCGCCAAACATTGTTGCTTGCGATTTTCTCAACTTTGTAGAGAGTGCTCCGCTCGAAATTCTGAACGATGCTAAAATTTCTTTTTGCACATACAACGAACCTTTTTTCAAAAGTTTTAGATAAAAATCAAGGTCTATTACATAAGTGTTGGTAGCATGAAATTGTACGCCCTTAACGGTTTCGGTTCTAAATAAACCCAAATGGGGTTCACCCACTACATTCATACCCCAAAACAGACATTTTTTTACCACCTTTTGGGCATCATTTTCACCAACATTGAGGTGCAATGCGCGTGTAAATACGTGCTCGCCGGAAGGTGAAATCACATCTCGCCGGCAAACCACCACTGCCGGCAACTGTGCACGGGGATAATTTTCAAAAACCGCAACTTGTTTTTCTATGCAGTCGCGGGTAATAATATCATCAGACATTATCACTTTCATATACTTGCCGGTTGCATACGACAACATTTTGTTCCACCCATCGCTCATCCCCAAACGATGCTCCTCTACATACAATTTAATACGCGGGTCGTCAAACGAACGCACTATGGCAGTAGTGTTGTCCGTTGAATTATCATCATGCACAATAATTTCTAAATTGAAGTAAGTTTGCTCCAACACCGACCGCAATGTTTCACCAATAAATTTAGCAGCATTGTAGCAAGGAATGCAGACAGAAACTAAATTTTGTTTTTCCATATTCTAATATATATTTTTCTACATAAATAGCAGCGAATAAACTTTTTTGAAAACAGATGGTTTTTGTTTTGCAATTTGCTCTGGCGTTAGTGGGTTGCTGGGTTTTATGCGGTCAATGATTTCGTAGGCGGTATCAAAACCTACCTTTATTACACGAGCATCTTGTATGCCATCATAATAGCCCGATAGGTGCAGAATATCATATACACCGTTTACGAGAGTGAGCAACTTTCTATCAAGTTTTGCAATGTTGCTGGTGTAAAAATTTATTGACCTGCGGCTCCTTTTTGGCATTTCAACTCCTTTGAGCATAAGGTAGGTATCCAACGCAAGCAGCACGCCGTTGTATGCCGTACCGCAGGCAGTGCGCACATACTTTTTGTCGGCATAATAATTGTCTTCCTTGCGGGCTTTTTGCAAGGTCTCTACAGCGTTGTTCATATAACGCATAGCCTCGGCGTGTTCCTTTTGCCGAATTTGTTCTTGCTGTTCAGGTATAGAAAGTGTTGGCATAGTGAATAGTTTTAAATTAGTTAATTTTATTTCCGTAGCGTAGAGACGTGGCGCGCCGCGTCTCTACCAACCAAAGGTTTTGCGAAATTGTCCGTTAGGACATTCATATCAATAGAAAAACATTTGGCAAACATCGTTTATTGCGCGCGGACAGCCACTGTTTTTCAAGGCTTTGTTTTTGTACCGCGCGCCATCATGCTGATGTGTATTTTTCTATTGATATGCAAGCCCTACGGGCTAAATAGCACCTCAAAAAAGAATTAACCTATATAATCAACACCCCCGCCATTACACGGTAAACGACTACGGTATCGAGAATATAGGCTTCATTCCGTATTTAATGCGAGATTCGTTGAGTAATGGGCGCATACTTTCGCCGTAATGTTCTACCAAAGCAAGGTCTAACGGCGTACATGCCTCTTCAAGCGAGCAGCGATTCATGCTACCATCGGCATTGAATGTTACGCCGCAACGTTCTAACTCACCACATGCTTCTGCATACGTTTGTTGCACAGGCTCGTGGGCAGGTGCAAAGTGCAAATACGCATCGTCCCGCATCATTGTTTGCGGCGTGTTGCTGTATGTAAGTGATTGTAGCATAGTGCTTTAAATTAAAAGGTTACCATACAAAGGTACATTCTTTTTTGAAAATGCAAAATTAGTTAATTTGTTTCCAATCAAAATTTCTAAAATTATACACGCCATTTTGTTGGGTGTGCAACTCTGATTCTCCGTCAAAAATCAATGCCGACCGCTTTACCCGCTCGCCAAAAATTCCTTTTAGGTAGTCCATCCCTTTGTAAAAATCACGGTGCGAGGTCTGCGCCGATTTTAAAGTTCTGTGTATCAATGTGTTATCATAATTCTTGACTAATCGGGAGTTCAACTCCCGATTAGTCAAATTTAGTAAAAATTATAGACATCTTTTCTAAATCGAAACAAAGGTAACATTTTTCTTAATATGATGTGCAAAAAAAGGAAAGGCTGTGGTCAAAATTATGCCTTTGGCTACTGTGGAAATGCTGATTGCCCACCACACTCCCTCTAAGCCCCACCAGCGCGAAAACAGCAATGCCAGCGGGATGCGCAAGCCGTTGAACACAATGCCCACCGAAGCCGAAATGTAACTTTTGCCCAAGCCGTTGAAGGCTCCGCTGCTGGCAATTTCGGCGCAAAGAAAAACCTCTGATAAACTCAAAATCCAGAGATAGCGTGCACCTGCGTCAATAATGTTGAGGTCGTTGGGCACAACGCCCGCAAAAATTTCTCTGCCCCAAAAGAAAAACAAAACGCCTATCAACAGCCCCACCGCAGAGATTCCGGTTACTCCCAGCGTAAAACTTTTGATAACTCTGTCCATTTTTTGGGCGCCGTAATTTTGCCCAATATAGGCGCCCAATGCAGTGCCCACACCGGTTGCCGTGGTCCACGACAGCGACTCAATTTGCCCGCCTGCACCCTGCACCGCCACGCCCACATATCCGCCCACCCCAGCAGCAATGCGGGTTACCGTCATCGAAAAAAATGCAAACAGACTGTGCTGCAATGCCGCCGGCGCACCCATTCTTAGAATTTGCAGCGATAGCCGGCGTTGCAAGGGTGCAAAAAACCGAAAGTTGGGATACGGAGTAGTTTTTTTATGATGCAAAAGTATGATCATCAAAATGCACTCTACCACAATGGAAATTGCGGTGGCCAATGCCGCGCCGCGCAAGCCCATATCCGGAAAAAAGCCTATCCCAAATATCAACAGCGGGTCAAGCACAACGTTGAGCGTGAGACCCACACAGCCCGTGTAAAAAGGAATTTTGCTATTGCCCGCGCCGTTAAAAATCCCTGTGATGGTGGGCACCAGCATCCACATAGGCATAGCCACCGCAAAAATAGAAAGGTAGTCCATGCACATCTCGCTGATGTTTTGCGGCAACTGAAAAAATCCCACAATGGGTTGCATAAAAACAAACAATGCCGCCATCACCAACACCGACAGTATCAACGAAATAACAATAGTATTGGCACCCAAAAAGCGCACCCACATTAGTTTTTTGCGCCCTATGGCTTGCGCGATGCTAACTTCGGCACCAATTTTGGTAACAAACGACAAGGCAAAAGTAATCCATATCAAAAACCCCGCAGCACTTGCAGCAGCCACCGCCTCGCCATTGAGACGCCCCAGCCACAGTATGTCGGTGATGTTGTAGGCCAATTGCAAAAAGCCGGTACCCATAATGGGCAACGCCAATCGCGCGAGTTGCGGAAAAATTTTACCTTGTGTGAGGTCTTGCATTTTTTTGTTGAGTGATTTTGGGACACGAAGGTACAAATAATTATCCCAAATTTTCCATTAGAACAAATTTGCTGCGATTTTTTTGTTGAAATAAATATTTTTTGTAAATTTGCAGCGTAATTATAAATAACAAATCCGCCATTAAAACGGATATAGCCGCTTTCGTGTATGTTATGTACGTTGCCTTTACGGTATAGTTATTTCTCTAAGCCCGCCAAAACTACCCTTTTGGGTGCTTTTGCCTCTATTTTATACACAGCGTGGTAAGTTTGCGCACGGTTGTGAGTTGCTTTCAGAAAATTGTACTTTTGCATTCTAAAACAACTTTTGGTGGATAGGTTCAAAAGGTTGATGCAGGATTTTTGGGCTTGGCTCGGCGAGAAGTTGAATATCCGGCAGTTGTCGCCCAAACAGATAAGCAACCTCACTTTTAAGCAGGCTGTAAATGGTGCGCTGGCGGATATTATGAGCAGTGAAATGGTAGAAAATATTAAAAAAACGCTACATTTGCAGACAATTTGACTGCAAAAGAAATGGCAAAAGCAAAACAGCAAGTACGCAACTTGTTAAACATAGACAAAGATACCTCAAAAGGATTAAACAAAGAAGTATTGTTTCCTGTTTCGCAAGGATTGGTAGATTTTGTGAAACAGAAAATTGGTGTTGACATATCTAACTATCAGCACGTGATTGATGTTAGTGGCATTAACCACTCATTAAAAAACCACGGAAACAAAAAAATAGAAAATCAAAGAGGGCAAATAGCGGTAACTAATGAGGATTTTGAAAAAATTCCAGAAATTATTACTAATCCCGATTTTGTAGAATATGCAGGTAAAGACGGAAAAGGCAAAGATGTAATAAAATTTACCAAAACTGATAATGGAGTTATCTATGTTTTTGAGGAAATAAGAACGGGAAGAAAAGAATTGGCATTTGCTACGATGTATATAAAAAGAAACGAGCAGATGCCTAAGCCCCCGCTCCTAACGTCCGAAACGACTTCTACCGGCAAAGGTAGAACAAATAATTTAAAAAACAAACATTTAACGACAAAATTCTAAAATCCGCGTGGATAAATAGTTTAGGGCACCAAATAGCCGAAGAAAATCTGCCTGAATATGAAATTGTACGCGATGATTTGAAACAACTGCGTATAATACAATAAAGACGCGGGTTGTAGAAATTATTTTTTGCAAAAAAAGTATGCAATCGCAAAATTGCACACTTTTAATCAAATTTAAAATTTTTTGCCGATACCTATTCCAAAATAGCCTGTGTAATTATTGCTCCAACCAAAATATAACGGTATATAAAATTTTTCATAATAAAAATTAGTTCCAAACATCACTTCTACGTCTAATTTTCTGCTCACTCCATTGTGGTTATTGTACGAAAATTCACCCGTTTTTACATCAAAATTTTCAATTCTAACATAAGATGTTAATACTGTTCTTTGATAGTTCGTTTCATCGCAGTAACCAACACCAAATCCTATAAAAAAGTATTTGAAAATTTGCTTTGTTATTCCAAAAGTTGAACCGCTACGA
>BNTQ01000054.1 GCA_025996715.1 Bacteroidia bacterium
AATGTAATCACGGAGGTTGCCCATTACATTTTCTACCGTGTCGTAACCGCCCCAGTGCCCGTCAAACAACTTGGCTTTGTGGTGAACAGTTTCTTTGTCTGCCACGTATTGCTGCCCTGCGATTTGGTCAATCATATCTTGTGTTCGCGTCTCAAGGTCTGATTTTTTGCCCTTTAACAATCCTTTTTCGGCTTCAATCACTGCCAATCTGCTTGCGTTTATGTCGTTTTCTATACTGCGCCGTTCGATGGCAAGGCGGGCAATTTCCTCTTCGGCAAAATACTCATCTTTTTGCCACTTTTCAATCTCTCTGCGTGCCGCTTCCGCACTCCGTTTGCTTTCTGTAAATAGTTCGTAATAGGCAACAACGTTGTCGCCGATAGCCCCTATAACATCACCGCTTTTTAATTTTTCCCAACCACTATAAACCTTTTCGTCAAACTGCGAAAGATTATTTACAAAACCCACAAAGCCGGAGTCGGAGTCTATATCCTCACCCATTTCCCGTTTCAACTCAACTATTTCATTCACAGTGTCGCGCAGGCTGGTTATGCTTTTGTGGATGGTCTGTATAATTTTGTCAACAATAGCAATGGTTGCCGCCGCTCCACCACCAGCTTCACCCATTGCGCCTGCGGCTTCTCCTGCATTACCCGCCATCTCTCCTGCGGCTTCTGCACCCTTTCCCATACTTGATGCGGCACTCGCAGCATCGCTTTTGGCACTATTAAATACTGTGGAAAGTTGGTCTATTCTGCTACTAAAGTCGCCGTTGCCCATAAACAAGTTCAGTATCCCTGAACCCTTGCTGTTGCCAAACATCATTTCAATTTCGCGCCCCGATTTTGCTGCTTTTTGTTCCACCTCATCGAGCATATCAAAGAACTGCTTTTTTATGGCAGGGTCGGCAATTTGCATCACCATTTTGCGAAGTTCGGCAGCAATGGAATGAATTTTTTTGAGTGATATTTTTTCCAAATCGCCAAACAGCGTATCCCAGAGTTCTGTCTCTTGTATAAACTTTGCGTCCAATTCGCTCAACTCTTTTGTTTTTGCCTGTTGAGCAAGTGCTATGGCTTGATTGTATGTACCATCAACATTTTGTTTGCGCATATCGGCAATGTCGCGGTCGAATTGTTTTTCTATCTCTTTGCGCTTGTCTGCATAACTTTGGTATTGCTTTGAAAATTCATTTATTGCCTCCTTGTTTTTTTCAATATAGCCGTCAATCAGGGTATCTATTGCCTTTTTTTGTTCCGCAGCCTCTTTGTTATCAATAATTTTGAGCGTTCCTGTTGCTTTTTCGCGTCCCGCCGGCGTGCTCAAGTCCACGTGCTCCAATTTTTTGTTGTACCTTTTGTTGTAAGCATCAATAATAGCGTTATTGCGCTCCTGTATTTTTTCTAATTCCAACACCTTTTCGCGGTCAATCTGCGCCAACCTTTTTTGCAACCCATCCTCTTGCAATTGCAATTGCAACGCCGTTGTTTTGGCGTTGATGTCGCGTAGAAGTTTTTGCAATTCCGTTGAGGCATCGTAGGCTTCTTTTTCTTTGTTGGATTCTTTTGTTTTGTCAAACAATCCTGCAGGCGATTCTGCTATTATCTTATTGATTTCGGCAATGTCCCTTTCAACATCCTTTTGTTGAGCAAACAAGTCTTTTACTTCGGCAATAATTTCTTTTGCTTTTTCGTTATCTTCATTGTTGTACAAGTTTGGCGTTATCATTTGCAAGTATCTACTGAACATAGGGTCTGATTGGTCAACAGGATTTTTCAATAAATCCATCATTAAGTCATCCATACCCTCTTTTTCCTGTATTTCTTTTAGGCGCAGGTCAATATCCATTCGCTTTGTATATTGTTTTTCGAGTGCACCTTGTGCTGCTTGAACACGCATTTGTTTGTTCAAAGCCTCAATATATTTCTCTACCGATGCTGTATTTTCGTTTATCAATCGTCCTGTTTTGTCAATGTCTGCATTGTAGTCGGGTATAATAGTTTTGAGTTTGCTGAGTGCTTTTATTTTATCGCTATATGCAGCATTTTCATTTTTCATTATCGCTCGCAAACTATCTATCGTTGCTACTTGCTTTGCAATGTTCTGATTTGCCGTTTTCCCAATGGCAATAGCCGTAGAATCTGCTTTGTTGATTTTTTCTTGTTCCTCGCGTTGTGCGCTAAGTTTACTCACCAACAGCCCCACCCCTGCTATCAACAGCCCTATCCCGCTCACCATCAACGCCTTTGAAAGCCCCACTGAAATTCCCAATTGTACATTCAAAAATTTAGTAGCCGCCGCCCACGCCTGTTTGGCTTTGGTAACAACATTGATGCGGAACGCGCTTGTTTGATGCAGCGTGTTAGCCACCTGTTGCATTCCTATGGTTATCGCCATCAGGCTTTGAACACGGGTTTGTATCTTTGCCAATTCTTCGCTATTGGTATTGAACACGCCCATTGCGCCGGCAGCCGCGCTGAATGCTCCTGTGATGCCGCTAATGCCGCTTGCAAGACCTGTGGCAAAACTGCCCCCTGTACTCATCTGCTTTGCCTCAGCAGACGTGGTGCGCATTATGGTATTGAGTTCGCCGAGTTTTTGCTTCAACTTGTCATATTCCGCCGTATTCTCTTGTCCCGCCTGACGCATACGGCGCATTGTCTCTACCACCTGCAATTGCTCTGTGCGAAAACTCACATTGGCAGTACTTGCCTCTTTGATTTTGTTTTTGAGTTCTTCTACAATAGCCTTTTCTTCTTTAAGTGCTTTTGTGGCAGCACTGATTTCTTGCCCTAATACCATCTTATCTGTGCCTGGTGCCGTTTTCTCAAACTGCTTGCTCATCTGCTTCAAGTCCGCTTCTACTTGTTTGACAGCCATAGAACTCTCGGCAAGTTGATTTCTCATTTTTGCCAAAGCCGCATCCGCCGCCGTCCCCACGCCGGCAATCCCCGCCTTTACTTCGCCGAGTTTGCTTGCGTAGTCGCCACCAACTACTAATTCTATGTCAACAGTATTGTCCATTATTTTAAGAATTTTATCAATTCCTCTTCGCTCTCAATTTTCCCGCCTCGGCGGTTGCCGCTCACGTAGCGTGGGGCGTCTGCAATCATTATTTGCAGGCTGGCAAACGACACCTGCCAAAGTATGTAGCGTATCTTCCAACCTGTGGCAGCAGCAATGCTCCACACTGTACCAAACGGGCTATGGGCACTGCGCATATAGCCTAACTCCCGCTTTCCTCCGGACTCAGATTCTTGGGTGCTGTCAGTGTCATCGTCTGCACCAATCTGATAGTATTCGTAAAATCCTGAACACCGCTAAGGGTTACCAACAACAGCATAATATCGCGCAACTGCTGAGGCGTGAGCCGCCATTGCAGATGCCGGCTCACAATGCTCGTGAGCAGCCTTATTTTGATGCGCGAACCGAGCCAACCAATGGCGGCAATGCGTGCCATAGCGCGTCCGTTTTGCAGGAATAGGCGGTGCGCCTCTTCTACGCTTCCGCCATCCAATTTTTCGATGTCCACGCCCATTTTTAGGAACTCTTTGCTGATTGCCAAGAGTGTTCCAATGCGGGGCTGCCGAAACACCAACGAACGCCGTTTGCCCATGCGCACCCGCACCCCGTGCTCCAACAGCGTGTCAGCCGCTTTTATTTCAATAGTATTTTCCATAATGATTTTTCAGGTACCAACTACCAAGTTCCAACTACCATTCGTAACAATGAACAACGGATTGGTAGTTGGAACTTGGTACTTGGTAGTTGTTAAACGACTGCCACTTTGGATACGCTGTAGGGCGCCACACCTTCTTTGGCGGGCTTGAGCACCGTAGCCACAATAGCCACCTGCGCAATTTCCGTGCGGGCAAGGTTCCACTGCATTGTTGCACTGATGTTGGCACGTGGGATTTGGATTTTCATACCAAACGCCGTGAGCACTTCGATGGATTTTTCAATGTTCACCACGTCAGCGGGGGCTTTCCACACCGCAGGGTTGTCTCCGTCTGCCGCTACTACATCTCCACCCAAACACTTTTGAAGTGCCTCTGGGTCAAGGTTGATGATGTTCCACGCCAATTTGGTGGTACCCGGCTCTTTTACGCTCTCTTCGGGATACACGTTTTCCTCGCTAAAGAAATCCGTTGTGGTACCCTCTTCGGTGGTGAGGCTGGCGGTTCCCTTGTAGGTAACGCCCAAGGCTTCCAATACTGTACCCATATCGCCATCGTTGGCGATTTCACCTATTCTTATGGACTTCAAGCCCACGCTTCTAACTTCTGCCATTTTTTTATGATTTTAATTGTTATTGAACTACTATTTTATTTTGAAACCTGAAACCTGAAACTTTGAAACCTGAAACTTTTATCTTGTTGCGGGGGCAGGACTCGAACCTGCGACCCTCGGATTATGAATCCGACGCGCTACCATCTGCGCCACCCCGCGAGCCTCTAACGAGTTACTGTTTCAATGTCCTTGTTGCCCAAACCATTGGCATAGTTTTTGGCATCAATTTTATTGAAAAACGCAGTACCATCGCAGGTGAAGTGCAATTCATTGCTCACAGGATATTGCTTAAAAATCCTTTCGGCTTTTTCAGCAAACTTGCTTTTCGACTTTTTTGTTTCGGTCGTAGCATTTTCATTGCCATTTCCTGCACCATCAGCACCTTGCTGATTTTCAGCACCCTTTTGCACATCATCAGCATCTTGCTGAAGGTTAGCACCTTTTTTCGCATCATCAGCACCTTGCTGATTTTTTGCACCGTTGTTTTTGTTTGACATAATTTTTTTGATTTAGAAGCCCCCCATCCCCCAAAGGGGGAGTGGGGCTGGTTAATAACTAAGTTTTCATTCAATGCGTTCCCCCTTCGGGGGTCAGGGGGTGGCGTTCCCCCTTCGGGGGTTAGGGGGCTGGGCTGTTTACACCACTCCCGACACAATCGCACCAATCGCCTCGTTTTTCAACGGCAGGCAAATAAAGTAGTGGCGGAAGTTGGCTAAATTCTCTTGATTTTTCGGGTCGGTTTTAGCCTCGCTCAGGTACGCCTTTGTTTCGCCGGTGGCTTTCATCATACGCGGCGCGTAGAAGGCTACCGATGCCTGACGTTCTGTGTCGGTTGCCACCGCGCCGAATGCCAACTTTGCCTTGCTGCTCACCGTGTAGTAGGGGCAGTCGTTGTATTCGTACACCTCAAAACCGTACAGGTTGCTGATTTTGCCGCTTTGGTAGTTGTAGTATTGCTCCACAAACTTTTGGTCGTTGCTCAGCAAGTCGCTCACGTGGTCGCTGCAAAGTACCAGCACGCGCCCTGTGGTAGGTATCTTTTGCGCATCAAACGCTTTTTTGAGCGCAATAATCTCTGTACGGGTAATGGTTTTGCGAGTGCCGTCTGCCGAATTTACACCATTGGTAACTATCACAGGAGTAGCAGTCGTATCCGCAGCAGGCGCAAGCGCGTGAATGGCTTTGGCATACTTCTTTTCATTTATCATGTCCCTGTGGCGTTCTATCACCGAGCCTATTTTGTCGTAGCCTATGCCCTGCAATTCGTCGTCGGTTATCACCGTAGGTTTGGTTTGGTACTTGTCCAACGATATAGACTTGTCGCCGTCGGTTAATGTTTGTACGTCCAAAGGGTAAGTGCTATTATTAATGAGCACATCAGGGTCGCCGCCCAAAACTATCCAATGAATCACATTTTCTTTGGTGTACTGGTCATAACTACGAATTTTGTTGAGCCATCCTATACTCTCCACCGAGGTGCGGAAGGCTTTAACGGTTTCGCCGGTCCATATTTCAGGGTAAATGCCTGCACGCAAGCCATCTATCCCAAACAACGGCGACAACAGCGACACCACGCACAATGCCGCGCCGCCTACTACAGGCGCAACGCCTGCCAATGCGGAAAATGTTCCGCCCACTACAAAACTGACACAAAGGGTCAGCATAAAAACTAATTTTTTCATTTTTTTTTACTTTTTAAAATTATGAATTGTGAATTGTGAATTGTCAATTATGAATTGAACTCAATCCCGTACTCTGCCTTGTACAAGGCTTTGTAGGTGTCGAGGTCATCGCGGCGCAGTTCTATGCGCTTGTCGTCGGGCACATCGCTCAACTTTTTGTAGCCCCCTGTTGATGCAAGGCTTGTTCCCGGCGCAATCACGTCGGTGGGTTTCAGCGCAGGAGTCATACACTCCAACGTAGCAGTCAGGCTATCCAAGCCCGCTGTTTTGCCCAAGGTAACAAAGTGGGCTTTCTTTTCTGCCGTAATCTTTTTGAGTTTCACGGCGTTGTCCACCTCGCTTTCAATGGCTTTTTCACGTTGTGTTTCCACTTCTTTTTGCAGTTTTTCTGCGTCTTGGGCTGCCAATTGAAGGGTGCCCACTTTTGCCAAAATTTCGGCTTCGGTTGCCGTCTCCGGCAAACCTAATTTCAATGCAATAGATTTCATTTCAATGTTATTTAAAGGGTTAATAAATTCAATTTCAGGGAGAATATCGGCTCCTTCGCCTGCCGACAGTTTCAGCATTTTGCCATCCTTGTAAAGCGCAATGGCATCATCGTTGGCGCCGATGTCCACAATAGACACCTCAAAAAGTTTGCTCTTGGTAACGGTAGAGCGGCGTTGTCCTTGCAAAATTACGGAAGGGTCATCGCTACTTTCCACCACATCAAGTCCGGCACTTACCATTTTCAAAAAGCCCGATTCAAACTTGGCTTTGATTTTCTTTGCAAAGTCATCATTTTCGTCAAACACAGGCGTGCCTATAAGGTTATCGCCGTCAATGCGCAGGTTTTCCATTTTACCAATGGGCAACACCTCGTCGGTGGTTCCGCGCCACGGGCGGTTGTGCTGCCACAGCAAAATCGGGTTGCGCTGGTATTGTGTAATATCAATGCCCTGCGTAATTACTCTAAACCCTTGTGAGTTCAGTTTTGAATTGCTTATGATAACTTCTTTTGCCATTTTTTTTTGATTTTGTGCTGCAAAGGTCTTATTGTTCACACAGATTGTCAAATAGATGTGCCAAAATGGCACAACTATTTGACTTTTTTTTGAAAATAGGGCAATTTTGCAGCCGAAAAGCAACAGTTATCATATTACTGACTACTGATTACTGATTACTGACTACTTAAAATTGTAGAGAATGACCAAAAAAGAAACAGAGGTAAAAAAGGAACTTGCCCGAATGTACTATATGCAGGGCGAGACACAGAAGGCTATTGCCCAAAAAACTGATGTGAGCGAAACCACCATCAGTAAGTGGGTGGCTGCCGGCGGGTGGGAGGCAAAACGCGCCGCCAATAACATCACGCGCCCGGAGTTGGTTATGAAAAATTTGTTAGCCATTAACGAAATGTTGAATGCCTACAACAACAGTGATGACCCCGAAAAAAAGTTGGACGCCGACAAAATGTGCAAGTTGGCAAATGTGATAGAAAAATTGGACAAAAACACAACGGTTGTGGATGTTATAGAGGTATTTATAGCCTTCAACAAATGGCTGCAGTTCCGTATGTCGTTTGACCCCGAATTGACGCCGGAGTTAATAAAGGCTATCAACAAATATCAAGACCTGTACATTACCGAATTTATTAGCAAATAACATAAAAATTTAAACCTTCTTATTATGGCAAAAATTGTAAAAGACCCTGCAACCAATGCAGACATAGCCGTTTATACTGTTATAGAATCCTTGCAACCCGGCGACTCCGCAGTAGTTGAATGTGGTCGCCTATTCAAACTTGACCCCGACACCAACGCACGTATTCCTGTGGTAATAGTGGAAGGTGAAAACAACGGCGGCGGCGGAGGTGGTGGAATACAGTACGCTACAACGCAAGCCTCTAACGAGGGTGTGAATGTAGGTACTCCGATGTATGGCATTGATACTATACCGCCTGCCGATACGCTGAAAGTTGGTGACTTGGTAGAGTCAGAGTACAGGGAGTTCGTGGGTCGGGTAACTGCCACGTCTCCTGCTCACTTAGAGCAAGCAGACCTAACTAACTATATACAGTTCGGGGAGTTCGCGGAAGCCTACGTTACCAAAGAAATAGATTTGTCCGGGCTTGACGGCGTAACTCCTGCTGCTAACGGTGAGATAAACTTCCTGAGCCCGCCGCTCATTGAAAACTCCATTGGATTAATCAACCTCGACACTACTGACGACATAACAGTAACAACCTATGATAGCGGCGGTAACCAAGTAGTAACATCGCTAAGGGCAGGAGGTGGCGCGTGGGCAGCAACGTTTGATGATGCTTATCTGGCGTGGGATTACGCTACCAAAAAACTTACACTCAAAGACACACTGGTTAATCGCCATATCGACGATGCGTCATCTATTGGGAGCGACACGACGCTGACGGATGCTATTGAGGTGAGCATTGAAATACCGCCTACCGCTGATGTAATGGTTATATCAAGCCTGCAACTCCCACCCGTGCCTGAGGCGAGCTACCCAATCGCGCACCAGATACCACTTTGGGAGCCGAGCACAACGCAGATTGGCGTAAGCGAAATAACCATTGCCGGCGATGCGAACTTTGCAAACGAATACTTATATGTTAATGAAATTAGCGATAATCAGTTAGAGGTTTACACCGGCTACTTAAAGACTGATGCTCCTGCCACCACAGAGGTGAGCATAGTCTCTATTGATGAAGAGCACGACAAAATTGAGGATGCTTGGGTGTCGATAAAGAACCTTGACAATGGGACTGTTACACACAGCGACTACGTGCTTGACGCAGATAACGAAACATTTACCTTGGCGAGCAATGATAAGTTAGAGAAGACCGTAATAAGCTTTATCCCAGACCCAAGACAGTCGTACATTGTATATACGGACAACTCAGTAGAGAATATAGACGACATTGGGGCGTTCGTAGCAGCACATAGTAATGCGACTGGCAGTACAAACTTCAGCGTAAACGGGGTCAACAAAGCCGCCAATACAATAAAGGAAGCCTATCTATATGGTAGAGTATCGGTGCGCCCGAATTTCTTAATGAATTGCTTCTATCAGTGCACGAACTTTGAACAACTTGATATTGACCTGAAACTCAATAACAATAACAACGAAACTAACCTCAATAATTACCTGAGGTCATTCCTCTACGGCTGTACTAAGTTCAACGAAGCAGTAGTAAATCTACCTAAGTTGCCGAAGAGTGGGCTGGAAAACGTAACGACTATGAATTACTACTGTCGTTCAGTTTTATCAGGCTGCACGACATTCAATCAGGCTGCCACACTACCCGCCATACCGAGCGGGATGACGAGTCTGCAAGACCTCAGTTACTATCTGTCAGGTGTTCTCTACGATTGCAAAGGTTCAAACGCAACATTAGACTTGCCTGCTATACCAAGCGGTATGACCAGTGTTACTAACTTGAACTATTACTGTTACGATATTTTACACGGAGCAAGCACAACTGCCACAATAAACTTCCCAGCTATACCAGCAGGCATGACTGGCGTTACTACCTTAGTCAGTTACTTTGGTAGTGCTTTCTATGGCCACGCGGGCACACCCGCCACCATAAACTTTCCTGCTATACCCAGTGGAATGACTGCCGTTACAAGTTTGAATAATTACTTCGGCAGTACTTTCTACGGATATAAGGGCTCAACCCTCGCCGTAAACTTTCCCGCTATACCAGCAGGAATGACAGCCGTTACAAGCTTGACCAATTACTTTGCCACAACTTTCCGAGACAACGCAAACCTAAGCTCCACAATAAGCTTCCCTGCTTTCCCGAGCGGTATGACAGGTGTTACTGCCTTGTCCTATTACTTCTACAATACTTTCGTTAGTTGCCCTCTAATGACAAATGCCTTAGTCTCAAACATTCCACCTTGTGATGCAGGTGCAAACCCAACAATATCACAATGTACAGTTTACTACGCAGGAGGCACTACCGTTAATACCCCTGCTACCCCAGACACACCAATTACTACTTTAGCGGGCATTAGAGCAGGATATAACTACCACGCGTAGAAATGCGCCTACAATTTTTATTAAATAAATGATATCTCAATCCAACATAAAATCGGCACAAGAGCAGTGGGCGAAGCATTGTGAGGAAATACAAACGATGTCCACTGTGAATAAGCACGAGAGCAAAGCGGAGCAACTTGCACGCATTGCTCGCGTGCGCAAAGACTATGCCTATTTTGTGGAGTACTATTTTCCGCACTATTGCACCGACAAACACACAGGTAAAATCATACCTTCGGCAAAATTTCACATACAGGCTGCTAATTATATTCTCAAAAACCGCAACCTAAAAGCCGTGTTCAAGTGGGCGCGCGGGCACGCCAAAAGCACCCACATGGACGTAATGATACCCTTGTGGCTCAAGTGCCAAAGTCAAAAAAGCATCAACGTAATGGTGCTCGTGGGCAAGAGCCAAGACAATGCCAACGTGCTGCTGGGCGACATTCAGGCAGAGTTGCAGTACAATGCTCGTTACATCAACGATTTTAAGGAGCAATACAACTCTGGCTCGTGGACCGAAGGCGAGTTTGTAACGCAAGACGGCACCGCCTTTTTTGCCCGCGGACGCGGACAGTCGCCGCGCGGATTGCGCTACCGCGACCAACGCCCTGATTACATTGTGATTGACGACCTTGACGATGACGAGTTGGTAGAAAACGAAGCCCGCGTGCGCAAAATGACCGATTGGGTAAAGGAGGCATTGTTTGGGGCATTCGGCGCCGATGGGGGCAGGTTCATTATGGTGGGCAACCTCATCAGCAAAAAAAGCGTGCTCCAAAAAATCGCTACCACCGAAGGCGTGCACGTCTCGCAAGTCAATGTCTATGACCGAAAAGGGCAGCCCTCGTGGGCAGGTTTTTGGACACACGAAAAAATCAAGGACAAAGAAACCTTTATGGGTTACCGGTCCTTTCAAAAGGAGTATATGAACAACCCCATCACCGAAGGGGCGGTGTTCAAAAACGATTGGATACGGTGGAAAAAACTGCACCACCTCAGCAGGTACGACCACCTTGTTGCCTACTGCGACCCCTCGTTTAAATCCTCTGTAAAAAACGATTACAAGGCGATTAAAATGTGGGGCAAAATCGGCACAGAATTGCACAACATCAAAAACTTTGTGCGTCAGTGTTCCATTGCCGAAATGGTGCGGTGGTTCTACGACCTACACGAGTCGTTGCCCGAAGGCGTGATTTGCGACTACTACATTGAGGCAAACTTTTTGCAAGACATTATTTTGGACGAATTCACCGCCGAAGGCAACCTGCGCGGCTACCAACTGCCCATCAGGGGCGACAACCGCAAAAAGCCCGACAAGTTTCAGCGCATCGAAGGCATTAGTCCCCTGTGGGAACGCGGTTTTGTGTGGTACAACGAGGACTTACGCAACGACCGCGACACCCTCACCGGCAACGAGCAACTTTTGTCCTTTGAAAAAGGCACCCGCACCCACGATGACGCGCCCGATGCCGACGAGGGTGCTATCTACATTTTGCAAAAACGTACTCGCATAACTCAATTTCAACCGCGCATCGGAATGCGCACTAATTCTAAACACGTATGGTAAAACTTTTTATTCGTATCAAGCATTGGTACATTGAGCGTAAACTGAAAAACGCTATCAAAAAAGCCGATTGGCTGTGTAAAAAAACAGATGCACGCTTTTTGGTGTTGCGCTACAAGAGCGGTTTTTTGGTCAAAAGCAAAAAACAACTCAAAGCCTTAATCAAAGATGGCTATTTTGTCAAAGGCTTTGATATTCAAACTGCCGAAAAAATTGCAGTGTACAAAACAAAGTAATTATCAATTAAAATGGGATTTTTATCAACAGAAGATTACAAAGCCGTTTGCGGTGATGATGCGTTGGATGTAATTCAGCAAAGCGATGACAACAACCGTCAACGTGCCCAAGGGTATGCCATTGAGGAGGTAAGCAGTTACCTGCGCAGCCGCTACGATATTGCCGCCGCATTTGCCGCCGAAGGCGAAGCACGCAATGCGCAATTAGTAATGATTACTTGCGATGTAGCCTTGTACCACTTGGCATCGTGGTTAGCCAAACGCAGTGGTTTTGAGATTCGCCAATTGCGTTACGAACGGGCAATAAAGTGGTTAGAAAGCGTACAAAAAGGCATTGCATCGCCCGACTTGCCGCTCATTACCGACAGCACAGGCAACGACATCGGCAACCCCGTGCGGTGGGGAAGTTGGGGCAAAAACTCTTACGAATACTAAATTTGGTGAAAAATGAAACAATTAGAACTACCCTTCAATAAGCAACATCCCAACTCCCCCTCCTTTGGAGGGGGCAGGGGGGAGGTGTACACCCCCGAAATGCTTTTGGCAATGAAAGATATGGAGAAGTCGCGTGTCAAGTCAATGACCATCGAACTTGACCGCATTTCGCAAAATCTCACCAAAAAAGATATTGCCTCCTGGCGTAGTGCGTGGCAAATGGCGCTCAACCCAGAGAACCCGCAACGCCGCCGTCTATACGAAGTTTATACAGACGTTGAGATTGACTTGCACCTCACCGGCTGCATCGGGCAGCGCCAAGGTATGTTGTTGCAAAAAGCGTTTCGCTTGGTGGACAAGAGCGGCAAAGAAAACCGCGAATTGACCGAAATGTTGGAGTCGGAGTGGTTCAAAAATTTTGTAAAGTTGGCATTGGACAGTCGTTATTGGGGGCACTCGCTCATTCAGTTTGGCGATGTGGTAGGGGCGGGGTCTGCCCGCCCATATTTTGACAACGTGCAACTCGTGCCCCGTATGCACGTCATCCCCGAATACGGAGTGATTACCCGTGAGGCAGGCGATGAGCCCAAAAAAGGTTTTAGTTATCGCACCGGCAAAATTGCCGACTGGTGCATCGAAGCCGGCAATCCGCGCGACTTGGGTTTGTTGCTCAAATGCTCGCCCGCTGCTATCTCCAAAAAAAATATGCTTGCCTTTTGGGACGGCTTTGGCGAAATGTTTGGTATGCCCATCCGTATAGGCAAAACTTCGAGTCGCGACCAAAAAGAGGTAACCAAGGTCGAAAATATGTTGGATGCAATGGGGGCAGCCGCTTGGGGAGTATTCCCCGAAGGTACCGAAATTGAAATCAAGGAAACCACGCGCGGCGATGCTTTCAATGTTTATGACCAGCGCATCAACCGCTCCAACAGTGAGATTTCAAAAGGAATCCTCAACCAAACAATGACCATCGACAACGGCAGTTCGCTCAGCCAGAGCGAAGTGCATTTAGAGATTTTTGAAAACGTGGTGGAAGCCGATGCCGACTTCATACGCGACTTGGTGAACAACCGCCTGTTGCCGTTTATAGAAATGCACGGATTTCCTATTGAGGGCTATCGTTTTGAGTGGGACGACAGCGTCAACTACACGCCCGACCAGATGCGCAACATCGAGCAGATGCTCCTCACCGGCGGCTACGATATTGACCCCGCCTATTTTACCGACAAATACAACATCCCCATCATCGGCAGAACAACACCCACCGTAGGGGCGAACCTAAGTGTTCGCCCAAATGCACCCAACCAACTGCAATTATCACAGGAGCAAGTCGATTTTTTCGTGTAGGGGCAGGGTCTGCCTGCCCTTGTTGCCACAATTCCACTGCCCCTACAAATGGAAACGCACCGAAAACATTGGACGCATTGTATTTCAAAGGCAACACCCAAATGCTTGTTACCACCTTGCGCAATTTTGACAACGGCTACCGGCTTGCAAAAAATGACATTTACAATAGCATTATCGCCGATTTGCAACAGGGCGGGCAAACCCCGCCCCTACAAATACACCCCGCATTATTCAACGCCTACGCCGACAATTTGCGCAAGGCAATCACCGGCGTGATGGGCGCCGATGCGCGTTATTTTGAAACGAGCCAACGCCTGCAACTCAACGTTACCAAATTTGCCGCCGCCAAAGCCTACGCCGTTACCCAAGAACTCGTAGGGGCGAGGTCTGCTCGCCCTGATGCCTCGCCTGCCGATTTTGCCAAAGACGCAAAACGAATATTGAACACCTACAACCGTTACCAAGCCGCCGAATACGCCGCTGCCGTTGCCCGGGCACGCACCGCCCGACAGTGGGCAAACTTCAACAATCCCAATGATATTGCCAACGAACTGTACCCGAATATCAGGTGGATTCCAAGCCGTTCCGTTGAGCCGCGACCGTTGCACCGTAAGTTTTGGAACCAAGTGTGGGCAAAGAACGACCAATTTTGGAACGACAACCAGCCCGGCAACCTATGGGGTTGCAAGTGCGATTGGGAACGCACCGATGAACCGCCCACCAACCTACATTTAGAACCCATAAAAGCCGAGCCGGGATTGAAAGGAAACCCGGGCGTAACAGGTGAGGTGTTTTCAAAAGACGCTTCGTATTTTCAAAAAGTGGGTACTGCCCTGCTCAATCAGTCCATTTTATCATTGCCCGTAAAGGATACCTACATACCATTTACCGACAAGATAAACTGCAACGTACTCCGCGATGCCAAAAAAGTACCAAAGGAAGTGAGTGTTGCTCGTAATTTGATAGGTGCTGGCTACGAAAAAATATATCTCTTGCCTGAACTTCACAAAAAAGAAGCAGCGCAGCGGGCAAAATTTCTACCAACGGGCTATAAGCAACAAGATATTAAGAAAAACCCTGATGCTGTTATTGTCAAAGATGGAAAGGAATATGTGGCAGACTTCAAGGTAATTACAAATCCAAGTTGGTTAGTACGTAGAATAGGAGAGAGCGAGGGACAGGCTGAATACTGTGTCATTAAAATGGATTATGATAATAAGCAAGATACTCACACAATACGTATAAGGGTGTATGATGCAATGCAGAACAACCCTCAAATTAAGGGCGTTATTGTACTTGATAAGGAAGGTAAGATATTTTACCAAACTACTTAAAATCATAAGAAGCATCATCGTTACCGATAATGCTTCTACGGGTCGTCCGGCTACGCAAGCCCGACAATACAAAGGTACAAAAACTTTATTTAATAACCAAATAAATTGCGATTAAATTATGTCCCCAAAAGAATTTAACGAGCGCCTGACCTCCATTGAAGCCGAATTTAAGGAGTTTTTTGCCAAAACTGCCCCAACTATTGCCGGAGAGGTAGCCGTGCGACTATTTAAGCAGAACTTCCAAGACGAAGGCTTTTTTGGTGAAAAATGGCTTGAGGTAAAGCGCCGAATGTCCGGCACAAAAGCCTATCGGGCAGCAGAACTGCATCACCCCGCAGACCACTCTCGCAAAATTCTCACCGGCAGGACCGCCGACCTTGGGCGAAGCATTGAGGTCAAGAGTGCCGGCGATGGGCGGGCAGTGGTGTGGACAAACCCATCCGCATTTAGCAGCAAAGAACCTTACGGTCGAGTGCACAACGAGGGACTGCGGGCAGGGCGCGGCGCGGGTTTCACAATGCCCCGCCGCCAGTTCATAGGCGACCACGCCAAACTCCGCGCCGCCATCACCGAAGAGTTACAAAAAAAATTATCCGAAATTATCAAAAAGCAACGTATGTCTTAATTATTCATTTTTAATTTTCATTATTATGAGAAAGCAACTTTACAATTTTATCAGCGACCTGCTGCGTGCTATCGACGGCGAGCCTGTTAAGCACATTGACATTTGGAACAACCAAATTGCCTTCATCGAGGATGAGCAACCCTTTGCCACGCCGGCAGTGTTCATCGAGTTTGCACCCATCAGGTGGAATTTTGTGGGCGGCACTACCTACGAGGCAGACATCACCTTTACCCTGCACGTGGTTACCGACAGCCGTGTAAAAAGGTGGAGTGATGTCATCCTGGTGTTCGACTTATTAGATGTCATTCACAGCGTATTGCACGGTGCACAATTAGAAAACACCAGCCAAATCATCCGCACCGCCAGCACCACCGACAACCTCTTTGGCGAACTGATGCACAACCAAGAGACATACACACTACACGCCATCAGCGAATAATTTACAAGTACCATTTACCAACTACCAAGTACCATTTATCTTTGGTACTTGGTAGTTGGTACTTGGTACTTGTTAAAAAAGTGTTGGATAGTTGATATTTGTTTGTTGGGGTTGTTCTGATAGGCTCAGATACCTAAAAAAAGTGCGTTGGCTCATCGGGTATTGATGTTGGAGGATGTGGCGGTAAACCCACAACTTATTGCGGTCTTGTCGCTCAGGTTCATAGTGATTTTTCAAAATCTGTTGCACCATCAACGCTCTTTTTATGGTATTTTTGTTGCGCATTTCAAAAATAATATCTACATTTGCAAACCCTTCCGTCAAAGGTTTGCCTTGTAGATACTATTTTGTGTTTGCGAGGCTTTTTTAGTTGTTCCAAAGTTCCGCATTCAAGTAGGTTTCAACGTACTTTTTGCGGGTGCCGTTGGGCAGGTTGCCAAAGTACTTGGGCAGGTACAAATAGGCGCGTTGTTGCTCTGTTTTGCTCATTTTTTCCCACTTGGCAAGTGCCTTCTTTTTGCTGCTATTGACTTTGTCATCGTACTTGTCCCAAAATAATTCAAAAGTTATCTGCTGCACCTGTGGCGGCAATGCGGTCAATGTTGCGGTTTTGCTGCCTCCCAGCACCGTTTTTATAGCATCTATGTTAGCACTTGTGTAGCGCAGCAACCACTCGCGTTGTTGCTCTGTTAGGCTGCCTTCGATGCTCATACCAACATACAAACCCTCATCGTTGTAATGGAGCGTTACAACGCCTTCAAACAGTGGGCTGGTGAGTAGGTAGGTTTTCATTTTTAATTGTTAATAACCTTCTTTGTACCCACTAATCGGGATCACATCATCCGGCACAAATAACTCTTTCGCCTTTTTTTTGTAAGGTCCGCGAATTTTACCCGATTTTTTGGCAGGCTTGTCTTTTTTAGGGGATTTTTTATCCCCTACTAACCGCTCTAACAAGAGCAATAGTGTTTCGCGTAGTTGTTCTGGATTGCAAGCATCCAAATACTCTTGCGCACTCAATTCAATTTCAAAAGTTTGTTCAATTTTTGCCATAATTTTTTAATTTTTAATTGTTAATTATCCATTGTCCATTGTTCATTATTCTTCGCTGCTGCCGCAGTTGCCGTTCACGCCGCAGGCGTTCCTGCTCTGCCCGCTCGTGCCTGCGCCGCCGCAAAGCAACGCAGGCAACAATTATCACTATGCAACAAGTCAAAATCATAAAAAGTTTCAAATTTCAAGTTTCAAGTTTCAAAATTGGTACTTGGTAATTGGTAGTTGGTCGCTGTTACGCTTCTGTCATTCCCAGCGGCACATTCACCCACGCGCCTTGCTCGTTCTTGT
>BNTQ01000055.1 GCA_025996715.1 Bacteroidia bacterium
TTTTGCGACTGTCAAAAAAAGCATCGGTTGCTGGTGTCGATTTGTAACTGCTGTGTAATTTATTGCAACGAACAGCACGGGTAAATCCGCACCCTAAAGCACTACTCATTACACCCAAGCGAAGCCCGCCGAGCGAGGGCTTCGCTTGGGGTGTTTTTTTTGGGGGGAATTTGTGAAAAAATGTATAAAATTTGGTAGTGTCAATTTTATTTGCTATCTTTGTATCAGATAAAAAGGAACAACAACAATTAGTGTTGTGTTCATAATGGATATTATTCTTGTACTATTGTAGATAAGAATGGATAATATAGAAAAAACTATCTTTTTTAAAGAGGCAGCAAAAACCATGTTTGTTTTTGGTGAATGTACTTTTATCGGTGTGGCTGTAGGTAGTATTTTTGCTGATAATCCTATTATTAGTCGGTGGATATTGATGTGTATTGGCTGCGCAATCAGTTGTTTGTTTTTTCTTTTGAACTTGTATATTTCTGTAAAATATAAAATAAAATGATAGAATTTTTAGTTGTTACAGCCGCTATTTTGGTTATTGCTTTTGTTGCGATAAAAATTGTCGAAAGAATGCCGACCACAGCGTAGACTTGTTCTTCGCTTGCGCCGATTTATCTTCGCTGAACTCATCCTTGCAGGGTTGTGGTTGTAATCAGTACGGAATAGAAGGCACAGATTGAAAATCCACACCAGCAGTAGTGCCCTAATGCACTACTCATACATCCAAGCGAAGCCCGCCGAGCGGGGGCTTCGCTTGAGTGTTTTTTAAAAGATTTGGTGAAAAACATAAAGCGTATATCATAGAACAACCTATCATCAATAGGTTGAATGTTTTCAGTAACCTAAACAAACAAGGCGGCATTGATGATGCCGCCTTGTTTGTTTCTGGGTACTTGGTAATAAATTATCCGCACTTAGAATTGCCGCAGGACAAGCAAGTGAGGCAGCCCTCTTGATAGACGAGGTTGTCGGAGCCGCAGTGTGCGCACTTTTCTTTGGTGCTCAGTGTGCCGTCGGGAATGTAGGATTTGAGTGCACGCTTTACGCCGCTTTTCCACGTGTTAAAGATATTGACACTGTCTTCGTCAAAGAGCATTCCCTCTACAATGTTGAGCACCTCCACAATGGGCAATCCGCCTCGCAAAAATCCCGAAATCAAGCGAGCATAGTTCCAATACTCTTTGTCAAACATATAGGAAATTGCCGACAAAGTTTGTTGTTTGCCTGCATCGTCCTCGTAGTGCAGGTCGTATTGTTTTTTGCCTGCGTCATTGATGAGTTTTACAATTTTTCCTTTCACTATATTGGAGGACAGATGCAAACCATAAACTTCATCTGCTTTGCCGGTAAATATCTCAAACGGTTTGCCATCGTACAATCCAACAAAGGCAATCCAATCCTGCGACTTGTTGCGGAAGCGCACAATGTCGGCATCCAAAACAAGAGGGCGTTTTTTGGGAAAAATGTTGTGCACCGAAGTGGTAGTAACCTCGGTTTCTTTTTTCTTTTCGTTGTGTTCTATGAGCACACCGTCGCGCGACTCATTGCGATACACGGTAATGCCCTTGCAGCCCGATTCCCAGGCAGTTTGATAAACATTTTCCACCATTTCCTCCGAAATTTTGGTGGGCAAATTCACCGTAGCCGCAATAGAATGGTCAACCCATTGCTGCATTTGACCTTGTAGTTTCACTTTGCTCACCCAATCAATATCGTCGCTGGTGGCTTTGTAAAAAGGTGTTTTTTCTATCAACTGCTGCCAATGTTCGTTGTTGGTATCTCGCTTGATGGCTTCAATTTGCTCATGAGTATAGCCATTGGCTTCCAACCATGTTTGAAATTTGTGGTGCAACACAGAATACTCCTCAAAGGTGTCGCCCTTTTTGTCCACAAAAGCCACCTCCGAAATCTTTTTATCGTTGGGGTTAATTTTGCGGCGGCGCGTGTAGCGCAATCTAAACAGCGGCTCTATGCCCGACGTGGTTTGCGACATCATACTGGTGGAGCCGGTTGGCGCAATGGTGAGCATGGCAATGTTGCGCCTGCCGTGCTTTTGCATTTCGCTGTAAAGTGCGGAGTCGGCAGCAGCAATGCGCTGCACCATAGGATTGTTGTCTTCTAACGAGGCATTATAAATAGAGAACGCACCGCGCTCTTTTGCCATAGTAACAGATGCACGATAGGCTTCCAATGCCAGCATACGTTGCTTGTCCACTGCAAAATCAATAGATTCTTCGCTGCCATAACGCAAGCCCATGGCTGCCAACATATCGCCTTCGGCAGTGATGCCCAAGCCTGTGCGCCTGCCTAAGGTGGCTTTGTCGCGGATTTTTTTCCACAAATTCAATTCCACTTGCTTAATATCTTCAGGCTCGGGGTCGGATTTTATTTTTGAAATAATGGCATCTATTTTTTCCAATTCCAAATCAATAATATCATCCATAATGCGCATCGCCTTGTTGATATGGTCTTTGTATTTTTTTTCGTTAAACACCGCCTGAGGGGTAAATGGGTTATCCACATAGCCATATAAATTGATTGCCACCAAACGGCAACTATCGTAGGGGCAAAGCGGGATTTCGCCGCAGGGGTTGGTGGCTACGGTGCAAAATCCATAGTCGGCATAGCAATCGGGAATGGAGTTGTTGATAACCGTATCCCAAAACAACACACCCGGCTCGCCGTTTTTCCAAGCATTGTGCACAATTTTTTTCCACAAGGCTTGCGCATCAATTTCGCTCTTATATTTAGGAGTAGCCGAATTGATAGGATATTGCTGCACATATTTTTTGCCGCTGGCAACGCAACGCATAAATTCATCGTCAATCTTCACCGATATATTGGCACCTGTTACTTTGGTGAGGTCTAATTTGGCATCAATAAATTTTTCGGCATCGGGATGTTTCACCGACAGCGTGAGCATCAACGCGCCGCGGCGACCGTCCATTGCCACCTCGCGGGTGGAGTTGGAATAGCGCTCCATAAAAGGCACAATGCCCGTAGAATTGAGCGCACTATTGAGCACCGGCGTGCCGCTGGGGCGGATGTGCGACAAGTCGTGTCCCACGCCGCCGCGCCGTTTCATCAATTGCACCTGCTCTTCGTCCACACGGAAAATGCCGCCGTAGGAATCGGAGGGCGGTGTAGTGCCCACCACAAAGCAGTTGCTGAGCGATGCCACCTGAAACGGATTGCCAATGCCGGTCATAGGACCTCCTTGCGGAATGATATGATTGAATTTATCTAACAAATCAAAAATAACTTCCTCGCTCATGGGGTTAGCATATTTTTTTTCAATGCGGGCAATTTCACGCGCCAAACGATGGTGCATATCACGAGGAGTGAGTTCGTAGATATTATTGTACGAATCTTTGAGTGCATATTTGCTTACCCACACATCGGCAGCCATTTCATCGCCGTCAAAATAAGCAACGGCTGCTTTCACTACCTCTTTGTGGAGGTAATTTTTTTTCTCGGTTGTGCCAAAAGTTTTTACACTTTCGGGGGCTTTTGTGTCCGCTAATTTTTTTTCTTTTTTCACCTCAACGCTGTCGATTAGATGTGTGTCCATAAGTCCAAAACTTGTAAATTGTTGATAATTAAATAACTATATTGTTACGGCTGGTTGTTTTATCAGCCCAAACAAAGAGCGACAAATGTAGATGGTTTTTTTGTTTTACAACGTCAAATGGCAGGTGTTTTTATCAACAAATTTTGTTAGTAATTTATTTACACGATTGATGTAAATAAATAGATTTTTGTTAGAGCACAAAATTCAATTTAGAATTGTAATTCTTGTATTCACAAAGATAATAAAAATTTATGATTATTGGATATTTTGCAGCGACCAACAAGCCACTACTGCTCATTGGTCGCTGGTCGCTGTAAAACTGGTCGCTGTTATTGCGAGGCACAGCCTCACCTGATAAATACAGCCAAGGTATTATTCATATCCACGCTACAACCTATAGAGAACGAAACGAAAACTTATCTGCTTTGATAAATTTGCTGATAGCCTGCTGTTCTTTATCGGTTAAAGGGTTACCATTGATAATGAAATCAATGTCTTTTGGTTCTTTAATATAGCCCATAATTATACACTTTTAAAATACTTATCTATCAATTTATTCGCTGCAATGGTATTGATTACCATTAGTTGATTTCCAAACAAATAACCACTTGTTTTTCTTTGCAACTTGTGGCAAGTCTGCCGTTGTAAGGCGCATAACATCAGTTGGAAAACTATCGCCGGAAATGACATTACGAATAGAATTGGTCAAACAATCTATTTCAAAATCAAGTGCTATCTTGTCAAAACTTTTCATGCCGCAAAGATAATACTTTTTTCCCATTCCACAACCACCCACCCACAAAAACAAATCAGGCGGCAATACACTTGCCGCCCAATTCTCTGCGTTACTGAACATTCGGTCTATCACGGACATTCGTTTCATTGTAGCAAATCTATTTCATTACAAACTGTCGTTATGTGGTCAAGTCCGTATAGCAGGGATAGTTCATCTATATTCATCCACTGAAATAACTGTAAAATAAGATTGTAATGTTGCCTTGTGTAGGTGGTGTCTATGACCGATTGGCTTGGCAAAAAACATATTGGCTCGTGATGCGCTATCCGATTTCGCAAACTGTTTATCTTTTCTAACTGATTGAATACAAATGAATGGTTATATTGCACGGTTACTGTGCTTGTTGGTTTTGATGGAAATATGTGTAATAAAGATTGTCCGCCTGCATAAAATTGCGGTTGTGCAAAAAGATACCGCCAAAAACCAAAGTCCATTTCTGCCAAAAGTTTGGTATGTGTATAATGATTGACAAGTTTGACGAGTGCCTTATTGATAATGTCTTTTGCGTGTCTGCAATTTTTATTCCTTTTTATTTGCATTATTCAATAATAATGTTTTACCTTTGTATTGTTATTCCCGTTAGCCCCTGAAGCAATTCAAGCTGGCGGGTTTCGTTTTTGTAGCAGTACAACATTTTATTTTATACTGCAAAGGTACAACTTTTTCCTATTTCCCACCCACCCACAAAAACAAATCAGGCGGCAATACACTTGCCGCCCAATTCTCTGCGTTATGGGACATTCTGTTCATCAGAGGGGGCTAATATGCCTTTATATTTTCCGTATCGCACTCTATGGTATCGCCCTTCTGTTTTAGTATGCCGATGCCGAGTTCTTTTGCCTCCTTAATTACATCCTCATTGAACGACATACTGGCAATGCCCAAATAAAGTTTGTGCTTGGCATATTCGGGATACAAGGTTCTAAAATTCTGCACCTTCTTTGTTGTTAGGTGCTGCAACGAGTTTTGGTGGGCGCGATATTTTGCCTCTATAATAGCCACCGATGAGCCGTTGAACATAATAATATCAAACTCGTCTTTCACTTTACCAATGTGCCGTTCGCGATTGCGTTCAATGAAATCAAATTTGATGTTACCAAATTTGCGGGTAGCATCCAAGGCATTGTAAAAATACTCTTCGGCTAAATAGCCGTTGTTGTTGGAAATGCCGCCAACCATTTCTTCAAGTTTTTTCATACGCACTTTTGCTTCGATAGCGTCTTTTTCTTGCTGCTTTGCATATTTTTTGAAACGCTCTTCTGCTTCGGCAGCATATTTTTTGTGTTGCTGCTTGTACTCCTTTTGCAGTTGCGCCGTTTCTTGCAAGATTTCACGTATGCTCTCAAACGTGGCTTTTGTATTAGGTGTTTTCATAATAACAATAATAAAGTTATCAAATGATTTACACTGCAAAGGTACAAAACTTTTCCCATTCCACAACCACCCACCCACAAAAACAAATCAGGCGGCAAGACACTTGCCGCCTGATTCTCCGGTTTGCTCAAAACCTTGCTCGCACCACTTACCGCTACTTCTTTATGCAGCGAACGCTGTACGACATACTACTCCTGCCAGCGCTGAGACCGCCAGTCGTCGCGTTCTTACTCACGTACCAAAAACTACCAGTAGTCTCACCGGCATAGACCGTACTGTTAGTATCACTGCTCCACCAGCACCCAGTAGCACCCTGCTGACCGTAGTAATTGCCGTTGAAGCCGGCGCCTGCAAGGGCAATACCGCTATTCCACTCGCTCCATCTGCTGTTGGTAGTAAGCCACGTGCTTAGCGCAGTAAAGTCAGCATCATCGGGCACACTCCAACCTGAAGGACAAGCCGATGCAGCACAATTCCAAGAATAGAAATGACCATAATTTACTCCGTCAATAGCGGTTCTGTCAATGCTTGGATTAGTACAACCACTGCTTAGCGCTTTGTCGGCATTTTGTATCATCCACCACGTGCCATTTATGCTGCGCACCTTGTAGTTGCTACCGTCGGTGTTGGTGATAGTGCCGCTTGTGCCATCAACGGTGGCGTAATTGCCAATAGTGGTTGCATCTACGGAGAAGCCCTCTGATAGACATTGCGTTATCGTTACCGCTTTGCCTGCGCTTTTTGTGCCTTCGCCGTTAACGTTCACGCCTGCGGCAGTGTACGTGCCGGTCGCGGTTACAACGTAGGTACTTGCCGTTTCACCGTTAATAATGGCATCGTCTTTGTACCATTTGTAAGTCGCGGCGCCCGTTGCGCTTGCTGTGAGAATAACCGTGTCGGCGGGGCAGGCGTTGACGGTATTGCCGATAATAGTTGCTTGTGCAGGAGGCACACATCCGGTTATCGTTACCGTTTTGCCTGCGCTTTTTGTGCCTTCGCCATCAGCGTTCACGCCTGCGGCAGAATACGTGCCGGTGGCAGTTACAACGTAAGTGCTTGCCGTTTCACCGTTAATAATGGCATCGTCTTTGTACCATTGGTAAGACGTAGCACCCGTTGCGCTGGCTGTGAGAATAACCGTGTCGGCAGGGCAGGTGTTGGCGGCATTGCCGATAACAGTTGCCTGTGCAGGAGGCGTCGCAATGTAGGTTGCCACGCACTTTTGCTGCGCTACGTCCCACGTATACAGCGTGTCGGCGTGCTGTTTTTCACCGCAATCAATAGAGTCCTGATTAACGCTCGGTGCAATAGGCTTGCACTCCCCGTTCACCCACTCTGTTGCGGGATTGTTCACACAGTCGATAGAATCCTGATTGACGCCCGGTGCAGTGTAGGTTGCGATGCACTTGTGCTGCGCGGCGTTCCACACATACAGGGTGTCGGGGTGCTGTTTTGTACCACAAGCAATGGAATCTTGCGCCCACGCGGGGGGTGGGGTTTGAGGTTGTTTTTCCTCTTCTTTGCAGGAATGTATTGCTATTCCTGCTACCATTGCGCCCATCAGGGCGGCTTTTACATAGACTTGTTTCATACGATAAATAAAATTAAAAGGTTAATAAAAAATGAACTGAAAACTGTTTCTGTTGTCTGATTTAATTCCCGTAGGGAATACATATCAATAGAAAACGAATCATCTCCCCCACCACCCAAACCTCGTAGAGGTTTCACGTTGAAGAGCACGGTGTATCCCCTACGGGGAAAGGTGTTGCTATGTATCATTGTTTCTATTGATATGAATGCCCTACGGGCAATTATTACTATTTACTCTTGTCTGAACTGTTTCACCACCTTTGCCGCCCGATTGCCCACCTTCACAATATAAATGCCTGCGGGAAGGTGCGCAATGTTGATGGTAGGGCGTATGCGATACGCCCCTACCAACGTGCCATTCACATTGTAAATCTCTACCCTGTCCCCCGCATTTAATTCTCCACTCTCAATTCTCAACTCTCCATTAGTGGTGGGGTTGGGGTAGATTTGCAGAGATGCAATGCCTTGCGTTGCTACGCTTGTTGGGTCTGTGGGGTCTGTTGGGGCGGTGCTGTTGTCCTCTATCCACTTGGCATACAAGGTTACGTTTGCCGTTACCACGTCGGTGGCAAAGTTCCAAGCATTGGTGCAAGCCGCCTCTTTGTACCAGCCGTCAAAGATATAGCCCGATTTGGTTGGGTCGGCGGGCGGCGTTGCCGTTGCATCTTTCTCTATGTACTTGGCGGCAACTTCGCTGCCGCCCTGCGAATCAAAGGTTAGCGTGCTAACGACGCTCGAATCTATCCAATTGGCATAAAAGGTTGTGTCGCCCGTGCTGCCTACTGCAATAGATGTTATTGCGCTACCTGCGAAACCGGCATTGTCATACCAACCTAAAAAACGATAGCCGACTTTGGTGGGGTCTTGCAACGCAACGGCGTCCTCAATCGTATAGGTGGCGGGGTTATTCACATTGTTGCTGCCGCCGTCCAATTCGTAGTGGATGGTATAACTCACTGCCGCCCATATAGCATAAAGCGTTTTGCCGCCCGTGCTGCCGGCGGGAATGGTTGTTACTTTAGTGTCTGCGTATATGCCTGTGAACCAGCCTGTAAAGGTATAACCCGTTTTGGTAGGGGCTTGCAGCGTGATGGTTCCGCTCTCAATTGTATAGGTGGAGGGATTAGCCACGTTGTTGGTGCTGCCGTACAAATTGTATTGGATATTATAGGTTTTTAGCAGCCATTTGGCATAGAGCGTTATGTTTGCCGTAACATTATCGCTTTCAAAAGTCCAAGCATTGGTGCAAGCCTCCTCCTTGTACCAACCGCCAAAGGTATAGCCTGGTCGGGCAGGGGCGGCGGGTTGCGTTGCTTTTGTGGGGGAATGTAGGAATGTAGCCCGATTTTATTCCCGTAGGGAATACATATCAATAGAGAACGAATCATCCCCCCACCCAAACCTCGTAGAGGTTTCACGTTGAAGAGCACGGTGTATCCCCTACGGGGAAAAGTAAATAAAAAAACCACCTCCTTTGGAGGTGGTAATGTTTTATATCAATCATATCAAATCATATTATCATCACAGTTCAGACATTTTTGCGTCGTGCCTCGACGTAACGTTACGTCGTGCCTCGACGCAGCATTACGTCGTGCCTCGACGCAGCGTTACGTCGTGCCTCGACGCAGCGTTACGTCGTGCCTCGACGCAGCGTTACGCTACGACAAGCGCTTGTCCGTAAGTAATAGAACGTGGTTCCTTCAACAAAGTTGAGTTGTTGCTAAATTTAGTAACGATTTTGAGCGTGTACGTCCCTGCCGCCAGCGCGGGCACACGTGCCATCACCTTTTTGGGGTCGTTTTGCAGGAGGCGGTGGGTAACGACAGTTTCGGTGCCGCCCTCTGCCACAAAGAATACGCCAATCCCATCCTCGCCGTCGGGCGCAACCTTAATTTTGTCGCCCTCAATGATGATGTCATCGTTTGCGGTGATGGTGCCATCGGTTTTGCCGGTGGCGGCATCGGTAACGAGACCAATGAATGCGCCGCTGTCCTTGATGCCCAGCACTTCAACGCCCACCTCTTCGAGATTGGCGCGCAACTCGGCAGCGGGCGACATATCGCAGGTGATTTTGTGGGCAGCGGGGTCGTAGGCGCTGCTTGCGCCAATCCAGTTACCCAGCACGCGCGGCGACACGTGGCACAAGCCCGTCAGCACGCTGTAACCCTCGCAAACGCGGTGGCGGCGAATGCGGTCGGCGCGATTGAGGAGGTCAAGGATACTCTCAATTTGCCACTCGGCGCCTTCCTCTTTGATGGCGGCGGCAACGTCCTCGTTGCGCAGCGTTTTGCCCACAGTGGACACTTCGGCGATGTAGTCATTCTCTACATCTTTGGTCAAAAGGTTGAGCCGCAGCCACACCTTCCAAAAGAAACGTTTTGTACTCATAATGATTTAATTAATAATGAATAATTGGTACTTGGTCATCTTTGTTCTATATTGCTTGTTTCCGCCTCACCCCCCAGCCCCCAAAGGGGGAGTAAAGCACTGGTCTGTTCCCCCTTTGGGGGGTTAGGGGGTGGCGTTTTCGGCGGCAAAGGTAATAAAAGTTTTGAAATACCAAATTATATTACCTGTAAATTCAATTCACATAAAGGTACAATTTTGCATAGAATAAGAAATACTGCAAAAAATGTGTATCTTTGTCGGCGCAATAGTGCTCATTATCAACAAATGATAAGAGATTTTGCTTCACTACCAAATATAAATGTATGAGTTCGTTCAAAGATTTAGGGCTATCCGAAGAAACCCTTGCAGTGCTTGCCACCAAAGGGTTTGAGCAGCCTACCCCCATTCAACAAATGGCTATTCCTGCGTTGCTGCAAGGCAGCAAAGACATCATAGCGCAAGCCCAAACAGGCACAGGCAAAACGGCGGCTTTTGGCTTGCCCATTATGGAGCAATTGCAGAGCGACCATAGCGTGCAAGCCTTGATATTGGCGCCCACGCGCGAATTGGCATTGCAAGTGAGCGACGAACTTTCGTCGTTCAAAGGTGCGCGCAACATAACCATAGCCTCCATTTACGGCGGCGCCTCTATGGTGGAGCAACTGCGGCGCCTCAAGCGCGGGGTGGATATTGTGGTGGGAACGCCGGGGCGCGTGTTAGACCACATTCATCGCGGAAGCCTCGATTTGAGCCGCATCCGCTGGTTCATTTTGGACGAAGCCGACGAGATGCTCAATATGGGATTTATTGAAGACATCGAAAATATCTTTCAACAAACCCCCGAAAACCGAAGAGTGATGCTCTTTTCGGCAACTATGCCCGACCGCATTGTGAAGTTGTCAAAAAAATATATGCCCGACCGCGAGTTGCTCAAAACCGAGACCAATCAAGACGCTACACCACTCACCGACCAAATTTATTTTGAAGTCAGCATCTCCGACCGCCTTGATGCACTCACTCGCATCATAGACGTAGAGCCGGAATTTTATGGTTTGGTGTTTTGCCGCACCAAATTGACAGTGGACGAAGTAGTGAGCAATTTGCTCAAATATGGTTACTCTGCCGACGGCTTGCACGGCGATATAACGCAGATTGCGCGTGAAAAGATTCTAATGCGTTTTCGCAACAAGCAAATCAACATTTTGGTGGCAACCGATGTGGCAGCACGCGGCATCGACATTCAAGAATTGACGCACGTTATCAACTACTCGCTGCCACAGGATTTTGATGCCTACGTGCACCGCATTGGGCGCACCGGCAGGGCGGGCAAAGAGGGCACTGCCATCACTTTTATTTCGCCCAAAGAATACAGGCAGTTGATGCAAATGCAGCGGGTTATCAAAACCACCATTCGCAAAGAACAACTGCCCAATGTGCACGACGTGATTGCTGTCAAACAAGCCCGCATCAAAGACGAACTTGCCGCCATCAAAGAATTGGGCACCTATAGCGAATACTTGCCGCTGGCAAAGGAACTCATTGCCGAACACGGTGCCGAAGAAGTGCTGGCATCGCTCATTCGCTTGGCGTATAAGAATGAATTGGACATCAAGAACTATGCCGAAATTCGTCAGTTCAAAGTGGACAAACGCGGCACCACTCGCCTATTTATTGCGATGGGCAAATTTGACCAAATGACACCCAAGAATATGGTGGACTTTTTGAAAAAGAATACCCATCTCACCGATAGCAAAATAGACGACGTGCGTGTGATGGATTCATTTTCATTTGTTACCGTTCCGTTTGAGGATGCCGAACAAGCCTTGCATTCGCTCAACCGTTTGCGGCAAGGCGGCAAACCATTGGCAGAGGTATCCAGCGAAGACAAACGCCCGGACGACAACAAACGCCGCAAACCCAGAGAATACGCAGGCAAACGACCCGACGACACACGGCGCAAACCCAGAGAATACGAAGGCAAACGACCCGATGAACGCCGCAAACCCAGAGAATACGAAGGAAAGCGCAACGATAGGCGACCTCGCCGTTAAACAACGCGCGTGCCCTCTTTGTTGATGGGCGACACAAATACGTGGTTGTCGATGCCAATGTTGGTAAAGCCTTGCTGCATGGCTGCGGCTACTTTTTGGGCAGTTTTTTCTGTCTCGCTCAAAGCAAATAATGAGGGACCGCTGCCCGAAATGCTGCAGCCCAACGCGCCTGCATCCAAGGCGGCTTGCTTGATAGTGTAAAACTCAGGTATGAGCAACGCGCGAACAGGCTCCACAATAACATCCTGCAACGACCGCCCAATGAGCGCGTAATCATTGGTAAACAAGCCGGTTACAAGCCCTGCCACGTTGCCCCATTGCTCCACTGCTTTTTTGATAGGGATTTCGTGCCGCAAAATTTTGCGGCTGTCGCTGGTGCGCACCTCAATTTGCGGATGCACCACCGTTGCGTATATGGTGGGGCTGGGCAGCGAAATCACATCCAAGGGGGTGTAACTGCGCACCAATGTGAATCCGCCAAGCAAGGCAGGGGCTACGTTATCGGCGTGTGCGCTGCCGCTGGCAATGCGCTCGCCCTGCATGGCAAATTGCACCAAATTGTTGCGGGTAAACGGTTTGTCCAACAATTCGTTGGCACCAAAAACGCCTGCCGCCGAACTTGCAGCACTGGAGCCTACGCCGCTACCGGGCATAATCTTTTGCAAAAACGTAATAGTGAAGCCCTGATTGGTTTTGAGCGCATCCAACATCGATTGCAAGGCAACAGCAGTAACGTTTTTTTCGGCTTCCAAGGGCAAGTGATAGGGGGTGTTGTCGTGCAAAATAATCTTATGCAAATTGTTGAACTCAATGCTAATCTCGTCGCCCGGCGAGCATAGCGCAAAGCCCAAAATATCGAAGCCGCAGGCAACGTTTGCCACTGTGGCAGGTGCAAAAATACGGATACTATTCATTGCTATTTTTATTGATGTGATATATGATTATCAATAAGTTATACTGTTTCTATTCTTTTTTTTGAGATATACCTTACAATTTGTTGCAAAGGTACAATAATGTTTACAATTTTTTATTTACTTTTGTAGGTCATTCTGTTGCGGTCATTTAATCATTAACAATTTAATTGTAAAAATTATGAAACACTACAATTTTTTGAGAGCCATTGCATTGGTTGGAATGGCGGGAGTATTGAGTTGGCAGCCCATAGCCAAAGCAGCGGCTGCCGATGATGCCGCCAAGCCTGTGGACTTGGTTGCCGTAATGGGCGGCGAACCCAAAGGTATGCTGCTGAAAGCATTGGAGCCATTGGGCGGCATTGGCAATTTTGTAAAAAAAGGGCAAGTGGTGGTACTCAAACCCAACATCGGCTGGGACAAAACCCCCGAACTGGCTGCCAATGCCAATCCCGATTTGGTGGGCGCATTGGTGGCATTGTGCCTCCAAGCGGGCGCCAAAGAAGTGCAGGTGTTTGACCACACTTGCGACGATTGGAACAAGTGCTACAACAACAGCGGCATTCGCAAAGCGGTGGAGGCAGCGGGCGGCAAAATGTTGCCCGGCAACGACAAATCGTACTACAAAAAAGTGGATTTGCCCCAGGGCGTAAAACTAAAAACCACCCTCATCCACGAGGCTATTTTGAATTGCGATGTGTGGATTAACATCCCTGTGCTCAAACATCACGGCGGCGCCAAACTTTCGTGCGCGATGAAAAATTTGATGGGCATTGTGTGGGATAGGCAATACTTTCACGTTCACGACTTGCAGCAGTGCATTGCCGACCTTTGCTCGCTCGAAAAAAAGCCCGTGCTCAACGTCGTGGATGCTTATAGGGCAATGAAAGCCAACGGACCGCAGGGCAGAAATCAAAACGATGTGGTTACACTCAAAACGCTCATAGTGTCGCCGGACATAGTGGCAGCCGACGCCGCAGCACTCACATTCTTTAACCAAATACCTTCGGTAAATTTACCCGAAAGCGAAGTGGGGCACATCTACAATGCCCACCAACTACAATTGGGCAACAAAAACCTCAAGGACTTGAATATCAAACGTATAAAAATGTAATACAATTTTACTTTCAAATATTCATTTATGCTTAAACAAAAACATCTCAAAAACATACGAATAATATCTGCAATCCTTGTGCTGGCACTGTTTGTGTGTGGTTTCACAAACATATTGGGAACGGCACTGATTCATCGTGCAGGGCATTTGCAGTTTGTGCCTGCGTTGTTGGCAGCCACCACAGGCTTGGTAGTGCCTTTGGTGGGGCTGCTTGTGGTCAGTTTGCTTTTTGGGCGGGTGTATTGCTCGTTCCTTTGCCCAACAGGGATTTTGCAAGATGCGGTGGGGCGCATGGATAGGCTTTTTCGTAAAAAGAAAATGAAGTTTCGTACCGAAAAACCACACACTATTGCGCGCTATACCATCTTGGGAGCGACAGTGATAGCGTGGATTGTAGGCTTTAATGCGGTGCTTACTTTGCTTGACCCCTACGGTGCATTTGGGCGCGTGGGTGCCAACATTTTGCGCCCCATTGCAGCCGCCGGCAACAATCTATTAGCCTTGATTTTCAACGCTTTTGGCGATTACACGTTCTACACCATTGATGTGCAAATTGTGAGCGTGGCATCGCTGGTTGTGGCTATTGTTACCTTGGCGGTGATTGTGCCTTTGGCATTGCGGCGCGGCAGATACTACTGCAATGTGATATGTCCCGTAGGAACGTTGCTGGGATTGATTTCTAAAGTTTCGCTGTTCAAAATCAGAGTGGATGAAACCGCGTGCAACAAATGTCTATTGTGTGCTACCAAATGCAAATCGGGCTGCATCGATTCTAAGTCGGGAGTGATAGACTACTCGCGCTGCGTGGCTTGCTACAACTGCATTCCGGTGTGCAATAGCAAGGCACTCAAAGTGCAGTGGGCATTCAAAAAATCATCTGCAAAAAATGCTTCTGCGGTGGATACAAGCAAGCGCGAGGCGCTGGCAACAGGCTTGGCGGTGGCAATGACAGCCACGCTTTCGGCTTGCACAAGCAAAGCAACAGCCGCCCCAAAAGAAGCGCACGAACTGCCCATTATGCCCCCCGGTGCCGCCGATAGCAAACACTTTTTGGCGCACTGCACGGCTTGCCATTTGTGCGTTGCCAAATGCCCTTCGCAGTGCATCAAGCCTGCGTTTTTGGAATACGGATGGGCGGGTGTGCTGCAACCTACAATGAAATACAGCGTGGGTTCCTATTGCAATTACGGCTGTATGGTGTGCATGGATACCTGCCCCACAGGAGCCTTGCGCCCAATGCCGCTCAGCGAAAAGCGCAAGTTGCAGATAGGTGTTGCCGTGTTTGACCCCACCCATTGCGTGGTTTCTACCAGCGGAACCGATTGCGGCGCGTGCTCGGAACATTGCCCCACGCAGGCTGTTCACATGGTGCCCTACAAAGATGGACTGCGCATTCCCCAAGTGGACGAAAGTTTATGTGTGGGTTGCGGCGGTTGCCAATCGATATGTCCTGTGCGCCCCACAACCGCTATTGTGGTGAAGGGAGTAGCCGTTCAAAAACACCTCAACATTGCACAAGAAGAACAAGCAGAAGAGGAGGTGGTGAGTGATTTTGGATTTTAAGCAGCACCCACTAAAAACAAATCAGGCGGCAATACACTTGCCGCCCAATCATTGTTATCGTTCTGCCAATAATTGCTACTCGTAGCGTTCTCAATCACAAGGAAATTTGACTGCGTCGCCAACGAATTCTATTTGAATTGTCTCGTCGTTGACGTATGGTACTTGCGTTAACTTTGCAGAAGAATAGATAGTGAAATACAATCCATTTTGATCGATGTTACCGTAGCCGTGGTAGGTACCTCCGCTACCTGCAACAACAACAGGGAAACTTGTAATTTCCTCATTGTCTAAGGCGTTAACCAGATGCACCGTAGGGTTCACAAACTTGAAATACAGCGCCAGTCCCTCGTAAGGGTCTGTGATGTCACTTAAAGTGAAATCGATTTTCAGTTTAGCACCCGCCACTGTGGTTGTAATCTCAGCGGTAAGTTTTCCATCGCTGCTGAGGGTTACCGGAAAAGATGAGGAATTGCGCGAGGAACACCACTCACCTCCGGTAACATTGTCGTCGCCAAAGGATACCCGCGTCCATACTTGGTAGGTTTTTGCCCACTGAGTAAGGTTCACTTTGTTACCGTCTTTGTCTCCATCGCTGCAAGCAAAGAACATTGCGGTAGATACCGCTACGATTGCGCCCATCAGGGCGGCTTTTACATAAACTTTTTTCATACGATAAATAAAATTAAAAGGTTAATAAAAAATAATACATGAGACATTGTTAATAATTATTGTTCATTGTGCTCCCCACCGCGCTGCGGTGGACTGAATTAAATTGCGCTTGCAGCGCGCCCCGAAGGGGCAACTTAATTCAGCGTAAGGCAACGCCTTACGGAAATTATCGGGGTATCGGTTCAATACCCTATAAGGTATTGGTTCAATACCCTATAAGGTATTGGTGTAATACCCTATAAGGTATTGGTTCGATACCTTATGCGCCCACGGTCAATGCCTTGTGAAAGCGCCCCACTTTCATGTTCTGCGAGGCTTTGGCAGAATTGACGTAGGTTGTCCGCACCTCAAGGTGATACTCGCCTGCGGCAAGGTCGGCAGGCAGCATAGCAATGAGCCGCGCGGGCTTGTTCTCTACCACCACCGACAGGCGAATTTCTGCGCCTTCCGTTGTGGGCAATAGGAATATGCCGTTGGTGGCTTCGTTTTCCACCATTTTGAGGCGGCTGCCGCGCATTTGAATAACGCCGCCTGCGGTGAGGTGGTCGTTGGTGGAGCCGCTAAGCGTGTCCTTCACCTCCACAATGTAGGGGATGGGGTCGGCAACCTGCACCTTTTTGGTTTTGATGCGCCCCACAGCAGTGCGCAACGCCGCACCCTTATTGAGGTTGACCTTAATGGTGTGGCGCGCGGGGTCAAAACTGTCGCCCAAGCCGTTGAACACGCCCGCAATGCTGGGCATAATGTGCATCAAGGCGGTATTGACGCCTGCACCGTCTGCCACGAGGTCTGTAACGACTTCGCGGTACACCTCAAGCACAGCGAGGATGTCGGCTTTGGTTAACAACGTGCCGCGCTTGAGCATCAAGTCGGCAATTTCGTCTTCGCTGTACGAGCGGACGTTCACCACCTGCGCCATAGCGTCATCGGGCGCGGGCGTAAGCAGGTTTTCGACAAGAGAGTAATCTAACATAACTTTGAAAATGAATAGTTAATAATGAATAATGAACAACAAAAAGTCCGTTGCGCACTGCGTGCGCAACGGACTTTTGTATCAGGAATATAAGGGTTGCTTATGTTGAGTGTTGAGTGTTGAGTGTTGAGTTGTACAATTTATCAGACAATTTGATAGAGATGAAAGGGCACAAAATTGCCAATCGCAAAGTGGCCACCGGCGACCTCGACAAGGCATACACCATCAGCGAATCCTACATTTTGATGCCG
>BNTQ01000056.1 GCA_025996715.1 Bacteroidia bacterium
GGCAACAAAAGTCAAAGTTATAAATACAGCGGCAGCCACAATCTAAACAATGTAGGCTGGTTTACAGACAATTCAAGCAGTCAAACACACCCTGTGGGTACTAAATTGGCTAATGAGTTGGGTATTCACGATATGAGCGGCAATGTTTGGGAATGGTGCAGTGATTGGAAAGGCACTTATTCGTCCAGCCAGCAACGCGACCCTATGGGTGCATCATCAGGCTCTCACCGCGTGATTCGCGGCGGGAGTTGGAACGGCAATGCGCAGGGCTGTCGCGTTGCCTCCCGCAACTACAACACGCCCAGCGATCGCAACAACGCTCTGGGCTTCCGCCTTGTTCTTCCTTAGTTTTTCCTAAGGGCATTTGTCCTTCTGTGTAAGTAAGATACGAGTTTTGCTGCCTACCGCTGGGGGGGCGGTAGTGGGCGGGAGAGCGGTTGGCTGCAAAATGAGTAAGAAAAAAATAAAAAAATAAAAAATGCAAATAAAAATTATCAATATACCGCTCACCGACAACGGTACAATGCAGGCAGAACTCAACCGCGTGCTGGCAAGTAGCCGTGTGTTGGAGGTAGAGCAGCGTTTTTTTCAAAATGAAAAAGGCGGTTGTTGGAGTTTTTGCGTGCGCTACATTACCACTGTGGAGACGGGGCGCAGCCCGTCTCCACAGTACGGTTCGGGCAAAGAGAAAGTGGATTACAAGCAGGTGTTGGGCGAAAAAGAATTTGCGGTGTTTTCTGCCTTGCGCGAAATCCGCAAGCAGTTAGCGGCACAAGATGCCGTGCCTGCTTACGCAGTGTTCACCGATGAAGAATTGGCAGGCATTGCCCGCCTGCCGCAGTTGGAGGCGAGCAAATTAATTTCTGTAAAAGGCATAGGCGACAAAAAAGTGCAAAAATACGGCAAATTGATGGTGGATAAATATAATGAACAATTATCATTACCAAAAAATGAAACGAGCCAATTATTTACTTGACCGCATTGCCGACCCCGAAAACCTGCGCCTTGCCTTTTGGAAAGCGCAGCAAGGCAAGAGCACAAAGCCGGAGGTGGCGAGGTTTCGCCAGCATTTGGATAAAAATCTGTTGGCGTTGCGTGGCGAAATTTTGGAGGGAAAGGTCGAGGTGGGGAATTATTATTACTTCACCATCTACGACCCCAAAGAGCGGCAAATATGCGCGGCAGCGTTTCGTGAGCGGGTGTTGCACCACGCATTGATGAACGTGTGCCACGATAATTTTGAGCAATATCAGATTTTTGACAGTTACGCTTGCCGCTTGGGCAAAGGCACTTATGCGGCATTGGATAGGGCAAAGTATTTTCAGCAAAAATACAGGTGGTTTCTCAAATTGGACGTGCGCAAATATTTTTATACCATAGACCACGCTGTGCTCAAACAGCGCTTGCAGTGTCGGTTCAAAGAGCAGCGGTTGTTGGATATTTTTGGCAGCATCATTGATAGTTATGCGGTGGAACATGGTAGGGGAGTGCCCATAGGCAATCTCACGAGTCAGTATTTTGCCAATCACTACCTTGCGCTTGCCGACCATTATTTGAAAGAAACGCTGTGCGCACCCGCCTACGTGCGCTATATGGACGATATGGTGGTGTGGACAAATGATAAGGCGCAATTGCTTGCCATAGGCAAACAGTTGGAGAATTACATTGCCCAAAATTTGCATTTAATGCTCAAGCCTTTTTGCCTGAACACCACGGACAAAGGTTTGCCGTTTTTGGGTTATTTGCTTTATCCGTCAAAAACGAGATTAGCCAATAGAAGTAGAACGCGCTTTAAGGAAAAATTAGAAGATTACACCGATAAATTGCAACATCAGGCGTGGACGCAAGCGCAATATCAGCAGCACGTGTTGCCGCTATTTGCCTTTGTTTGCCACGCAGAAACAAAAGAGTGGAGAAAAAGGGTATTAACCGTATAGGCTCTAACCGCGTGAATCGCGGCGGGAGTTGGAACAACAATGCGCAGAACTGTCGCGTTGCCAACCGCAACAACAACACGCCCAGCAATCGCAACAACTATCTGGGCTTCCGCCTTGTTCTTCCTTATTTTACACAGAAGGATGGATGTCCGTTAGGTAAACAGGTTAGTATCCCTACCCCTTGCACAAAGGGGAAAATAGGATGAGAAAAATAGGGTTAGTAAAACGTTTTTTTGAACGCTCTGCTTTTTTTGATTTTTTTGAAAAACGAAGTTCTTTGACATATTGTTCACAAAAAAAAATGTTTTGTTGGCAGGTCAAATATTAACTATTTTTGCTATCTTTGCAGGTTTTTATACATTATTCATTTTTTATTATTTAGTTATGGCATTAGAAATAAAACGAGGTCCTGTACTGCGCGGCAAAGCAGCAGTAGATTTTTACAAGACCTGGGAAAATATGACCGAAAGCAGAAGCAAAGAAGATATACAAGCGACTTTTGAGAAATGGCGGTTGTTTATATCCAAACAAAAGAATCTAAAAATTTATTATAAATGATAAGTTTAGATACTTGTGTGCAGATTGCTCTGTCGGCGGAAAACAGAATTTTAGGTTTTGATTGTGGTAATGATGACCTGAATGAGTTTTTCAATGAGGATGCGATTAAGTATCAGGAGCAAATTTTGGGACAGACCTATTTTTTTCGACACCTCGAAACAAAAAAAATAGTCTGTGCTTTTTCATTGTCGCCCGATAGTATTAAGTTAACGTACCTTCCAAACAGCAGACGCAAAAAAATACGTGAGTTAATACCAAGAGAAAAACCATTACAAACGTTCCCTGCATTTTTGATAGGACGTTTGGGAGTTGCTTTGGATTTGAAAGGACAGGGCATAGGTTCTCAATTGCTTGATTTTATCAAGACATTTACTTTGACAGAATTTCCCAACTTAGGCAGATTTCTACTGCTTGATGCCTATAACGAACCTGCGGTATTGAATTTTTATTTGAAAAACAAGTTTAATTTTGTCTTTTCTACTGAGGAGCAGGAACGGGAGTATTACAAAAGAGTAAATTCTGATGATCCCTTGCGAACAAGATTGATGTTTTGCGATATGATGCTCTGGAAAGAAAAACTTACCCTCTAACCGCCCCGTTTCGTTAAACAGAATATTTTAATAAAAAGCGTGTGAACAATATACAATTTGTTTGCACGCTTTTTGCGTGCTAATTATGAATTATCAGTTATTTACTTATGAAAAAAATCTTTACATTTTTGCTTGCCGCCCTATGTGCCGCAAGCCTTGCCTATGGACAAGTGCCGCCGGCGTGGACACAAGACGCTGCGCGCAATCGCAACTATCCTGCCGATGAGTGGTACACCGGCTTTGTGCGCGACAAACTCAAAGCCGGTGCCAACGTGGGCACTGCGCTCAAAACCTTGGAGCGCGAAGCCCAAAACCAATTGGCCGAAAGCATTATTGTGAAAATTGAGGGCGGCACCGAAGTAAGCACCACCAGCACCCGCGCCCAAGCCGGCACCCAAAGCGCCGAGCGGATTGACCGCGAGTACAAGCAGGCGGTGAAAACGGCAACGAGTGCCACCACCGTCAAAAGCGAAGTGCAGTCGTGGCACGACCCCGCCACAGGCTACCTCTACGCCTTTGCTGCCACCAAGCGGGCAGACCTTGCCGCCTACTACGGCAAGCAGGTGAACCTCGACTTGGGCGCAGTGGAAAAGTTTATCAAAACCGCTGCCGACCTCGCCGACATTGGCAAAAAGGCGAATGCCCGCAAGGAGTTGGACAAAGCCACCGCCAAGTTGGACAACGTTGCCTATATGCAAAATCTGCTCACGGCTGTGGACGGCAATGTTGCCGAAGAGACGCTGCAACAAGAGCGCAGCACCGACCTCTACCGCGAAGTTACCAAAACCCGCGCCGATATGGAGGAAACAGCGGTCATCTATTGGCAGTTGCGGGGCGAGTATGCCGACGAATTGAGCAAAAAGTTAGAAAACCCATTGCGCAAAGAGGGTTGCATTTTTATTGACGACAAAGCGCAGGCAGATTTTGTTATCGGCGTGTCCACCACCGTGCGCCTACGTGCCAAAGACGCTAATTTTGAGTACTACTATTTGGATGCAGACGTAACAGTAACCAACACCCACGACCGCAAAAAGCGCTACGATTCCATTACGCTTTCGGAGTACGACGGCGGTGTAGGCTCCGACGCCCGCGACAAAACCGTGCGCAAAGTCATTCCCGTATTAGCACCCAAGGTGATTGCCGAGTTGCTGCCGATATTGAAACCTGCGGAATAATGAACAATGGAGCCCAAGGTGTATGAGGACGAAGGCGAGTACCTGCTCAAAAGCCTTGGAGGAGGCAAGGCAGTGCCACGCAGGTAATGTAACTCCGCCGTTCAGTAAAGCCTTTGTGTTTTTGTGGTTCGCTTTACTACAAATTGAATCCTGAAACAACAACCACCGGTTTTTCGCCGCGTGTATCGCGGGCATACAGTTTCATTGTAATCACTTTTTCTTCGCCGGGCATCAAGAACAGGTAGTTATCACTGAAAAATACAGGGAGAATACGCTCGGAACTCTTTGCGCCATCTACTTTCAAGCGTACCATCAAAGCAGGGGTTTGCGTGTCATTTTTCAAGGTCGTGGTCAAATGCCATTCTTTGCCTGATGATTGCTTTGTCGTTGTGTTCACCGTCAGTTTCGTTTGCGGCAATTGCAACAACGATTGGTAGTTGCCCTCTTCTTTGCCGCGCCAATAAAAGTTGTCGGAAAGCAGTTTGCCGCCCTCCGTCAAAGTGAGTTTGATGAAATAGGTGGAGGACAAACTTGCCGGCAATTCGAGCGGAAAACAAGCCACTGTCGCGTCTTCCTTAATGTCAAAGGTGGTTTCTTTTTCCCATTGCACCGCACCGTCCTGATTGATAAGTTGGGCTTTTGCTACGACGCCTTTGCGGTCGCGTGCGTGATAATTCACCACTTCGATATTATCCCGCACCGGATTGTATTGTATGTGAATAGGCTCAGAGGCTTTTTTGGAGCCAAAATAACCGCCTGTGGGGTCAAAATAATAGTCGTAGGTTTGCCATACCATTGAGGGCCAGCAAGGATGGCTCATCCACAACAACATCCCCCGGCGGTGTTCGCTGCGCCCCTCAAAAATAGCACGGTAGCCGTCATAGTTAACCCATTGCGCCCATTCGGCAAATTGCTTGCTGTCGCGCGGTTTGCCAAAGGCTTTTTCGATAATGCCGTTGAACGAAGCCGTAGATTGGGCGCTGGTCAAGGTGTAATCGTGCATTCCCCATTGGGAGTTGGGCGTTTCGGTTGTGTTTTGAAACAGCGCGTCGGGGCTGAACGTTTGCACCAAACTTTCGTAGTTCATCACGTTGGGCATACCGCGTTCGCTGTGGAATTTGTCGTGTCCGTAGGTCTGAAAATATTCCTTTGCAGGCAAAGCACGGTAAGGACCGCCGCCATTTACCACGCCTCCTGCCGAACTGGAAATGTAATGGATGCCAGGATGCAACTGCGGAATCACTTTGCGCAAATAATTATCAATTGCGTCTGGCGGATTGCCTTCGTTGCGCCCCACGTAAATGCCGATAGACGGGTGGTTGCGTATCCGCTTGATATAATCCTGTGCATTGTTGTTGAACAAATCGGTGTAAGCGGGGTTGGGACCGTCCCAGGGATTTGCCAGCCAAAAGTCTTGCCAAACCACTAAGCCGTGCCGGTCGCAAGCCTCATAAAACTCTTCGTCGCCAATTTGACCCACCCAGTCGCGAATCATCGTAAAGTTCATATCGGCGTGATACGCAACGGCAATGTCGTATTCGCGTCCGCGGTAATTCAAGTTGGATTCGCCAAAGCCCCAGTTGCCGCCAAAGCCAATGAAACGCCGACCGTTGATGTACAAACTTAACCGCTTGGGGTCGTCGCCGTAGGGCGATGGCACACCGCTTGGCACGTAGTCATCTTCGCTGAATGTCATTTGGCGAACACCCGATTTGAATTGAGCGGCATCGCTTGTTTGCCCGTTTGCCTCGAAACTCAATTGCACATCGTACAAATGGGGTGCTCCGTATCCTGCAGGCCACCACAGTCGCGGGTTTTGCAAAGCCAAAGCCGGATGGGTTGTTGGGTCTAAATTGACCACTTTCGTTTCGGCAGCAGCCAAAGTTACGGCTTGTTCAAATTGCGCGTCGCCAAAAGCACCTTTCAATTTTCCGCTCACTTCCGTGTCCGAATGATTGACCAGAGTAACCTCCACCAATACTTTTGCCGAAGTGGTGTCTGGCAAAGGAAGTTCGGTGCGTACAAACGGATTTTCGAGCGTTACCGCGCCGGTGTGCGTCAAGAATACATCGTTCCAAATGCCAATGTTTCGCCCGCGCACCGTTGGAATCCAGTCCCAACCGATAGAGGCGTGAAACGTAGGATTGTCGGCACCCAAGATACCGCCGTTTTGGTCGTGGCTAAAAGCATTAGGCTCTTTCACCGCCCCCGGATGGTTGTTCTTAACGATTTCAACGGCAAGCACATTCTTTCCCTTGACCAGCACGTCGGTGATATTGAATTTACCGCGCATAAATCCGCCGTCCACCTTGCCTATTTTTGTACCGTTCAAAAAGACATTGGCTTTCCAGTTGATGCCGTCAAAATTGAGGAATACATTGCCGTCGGCGAAGTCGGCAGGCAGCGTAAATTCATTACGGTACCAAAAGTTGGAATAGAAAAACGACTCGGAAATATTCAAAATATCGTCTGCATAATTAGGGTTGGGCACCGCGCCAATATTGATATAACTCGATAATACGGTGCCGGGCACAGTGGCAACAACCCAATTTTTTACGTTGAAATCGGAGGAAATCTCCTCACCGCCTACATTTACTTCGGATGCTCGTTGCAGTTTCCAATTGCCGCCGCTCAAATACTTGTGATTGCCCTTTACCTTCGGCTCGGCGTGCGGACGAGCCGCCAAACCGCCTTTGCCATACACTTCCAGTTCGCTCAAAACGTATGGAAGATTGTTTTCAGAAGCCGTCATCAGCACGCGAACGTAACGCGCCGTAACGGATTTGTCCAGCGTCATCTCATCTGTTTTGTCGCTTCCGCCCGGCAAGTCAGCGACATCCGTCCACGTTTTGGCATCATCCGAAGTTTGGATAGTGCCGGCGGTGGCTTTATTTATCCAATGCAAGTTAATCTTGTCAAAAGCAGCCGCAGCGCCCAAATCGACATACACCCACTCCTCGCCTGTGCCGGCGCTTTGCCACGTGCTGTTGAAGTGATAGGACGGAAACATAACCAGCAATTCATTGCCGAAGTAAAAATCCCAGTCGCTCAGCGCCCAGTCCAGCGCACCCTGCGCTTTCAAGGTGATTTTGTAATGTGCATAATTCACCGCTTGTTTCAAAACGATTTCATACTTTAGATTACGGATAATAGTAGGCGCGTTTTTATTGGAAGGCGCGCCGGGGCGTTCTGTTCCAATAATTTCTCCGCCCTTTTTCTGATTAAGAACATTCCAATCTGTTCCATCATTGGAGCCGTAACACGCTATCTCGTAGCCTTTTGCCTTTGTGGTTTCCAAAGTTACTCGCCCCGACAGCACGATTTTATCTACTGCCATACCAAAATGATTCAAATCCAATTGAATATAAACATCCGACCCTTCGACAAGGTACTTGGAGTCGGGTTTTCCATCGAACAGCCATTCGCGTTCGCGTTTTGCCAAATCGCCGTTTTGCGTCGAAACCTTGATGGTTGCCGGTTCTGCGGACGAAACAATGCCGTCTGTAACCAACTGCGCCGTCAGGTTATAGTCATAACTCGAAGAGTGGTAAGCAGTTCGCAGCAGCGCCACATTTCGATAACTGTTGTCGGCAACCAATTCGGGCGCGTATGTTTCGTCGGGATTGCCCGGATAAACGCCGATACCGCGCGTGTAAGCGTCTGATTTTGCACCACATCCTGCAAACAGGACTAAACTCGTCAGCGCCGTCAGGGCTGATAATAACTGTGTTCTTTTCATAATGAATAATTATTTTATTACAAAGGTAATAACTTTTTTGAATGTACAAATAACTGCCAATTAGATTAATTCTTTTTTTGAGGTGCTACATCGCCGCCTCTGGTCGCTGGTCGCTGTTAAGTGCTCGCTGTCCTAAACACCAAGCCATCGCCAAAGTAATCCACGATTACTTTTTGGTTTTTGCTCACGTTGCCCGAAAGAATTTGTTTTGACAATTCGTTCACCAATTCCTTTTGCAGCAAACGTTTTACGGGGCGTGCGCCGTAGGTGGGATTGTAGCCTTGCGATACTATCCAATCCAAGGCATAGTCGCTCAGCGTAAGCGTAATGCCGTTTTCCTGCGTCATCTTTTGAATTTCTGCTATTTGAATATTCACAATGTCTTTCACGTTATCTTCTGTGAGCGGCATAAACATTATGGTTTCGTCAATGCGGTTCAAAAACTCGGGACGCATTGTTTGTTTGAGCAAATCGAGCACTTCGTTTTTGGTGCGCTCCATCACTTGCTCACGGTTGTTTCGCGTCAGTTGCTCCAAGTTATCCATTATGATTTGCGAGCCTGCATTGGAGGTCATAATGATGATGGTGTTCTTGAAATTGACCACCCTGCCTTTGTTGTCGGTGAGGCGACCATCGTCCAACACTTGCAGCAAGATATTAAATACATCGGGATGCGCTTTTTCTATTTCGTCCAAAAGCACTACCGAGTAGGGTTTGCGGCGAACTGCTTCGGTGAGTTGCCCACCCTCGTCGTAGCCCACATAACCGGGAGGCGCGCCAATCAATCGCGAAACCGAGTGCCGCTCTTGGTATTCGCTCATATCTATGCGCGTGAGCATATTTTCATCGTCGAACAAATACTCTGCCAAGGCTTTGGCTAACTCGGTTTTGCCCACGCCCGTTGTGCCCAAAAAAATGAATGAGCCAATGGGACGCTTGGCATCCTGCAAGCCCGCACGACTGCGGCGCACAGCGTTGGCAACGGCGCTCAACGCCTCGTCTTGCCCCACCACGCGCTTGTGCAATTCTTCCTCCAAATGCAGCAGTTTTTCGCGCTCGCTTTGCAGCATTTTGGTAACGGGAATGCCCGTCCACTTTGCCACCACTTCGGCAATATCTTCGGCATCCACCTCTTCGTTCACCAATTGAAAATCGGATTTTTTGCTCTCTTTGTCCGCCGTCAACAGGGCATTTTCGGCTTCTGCCTGCTGAATTTTGCCATAGCGAAGTTCGGCAACCAATCCGTAGTTGCCTTGCCGCTCGGCAGATTCCGCCTGCGCTTTGTATTCTTCTATCAATTGCCGATTTCTTTGAATTTTGTCCACTACCTCTTTTTCGCTTTGCCATTGGGCGTTGAGCGTGTTGCGCTGCTCGCTCAAATTCGCAATTTCTTTGGTCAATTCCGCCACTTTTTTGCTGTCGCCATCGCGCTTTATGGCTTCGCGCTCAATCTCCAACTGGCGCAATTTGCGGTTCAAATCGTCAATGCTTTCGGGCACAGAATTCATTTCCAACCGCAGTTTTGACGCCGATTCATCAATGAGGTCAATGGCTTTGTCGGGCAAAAAACGGTCGCTGATGTAGCGGTGGCTCAATTCCACTGCGGCAATAATGGCATCGTCCTTGATGCGCACTTTGTGGTGCGTTTCGTAGCGCTCCTTCAATCCGCGCAAAATCGAAATGGCATCGGGCACCGACGGCTCGTTCACCATCACCGTTTGGAAGCGGCGCTCCAAGGCTTTGTCCTTCTCAAAATATTTTTGATATTCGTCTAATGTAGTGGCACCAACGGCTCGCAACTCTCCACGCGCCAAGGCGGGCTTCAATATATTGGCGGCATCCATTGCGCCTTCGCTCTTGCCCGCGCCAACAAGGGTGTGGATTTCGTCAATGAACAGCACAATGTTGCCGTCCGATTTTAGCACCTCATTCACAACGGATTTCAGGCGTTCCTCAAACTCGCCTTTGTACTTTGCGCCTGCAATGAGCGCGCCCATATCCAAGGAATAAATGAGTTTGGATTTCAAATTTTCGGGCACGTCGCCGCTCACAATTCGATGGGCAATGCCCTCTGCAATGGCGGTTTTGCCTACGCCCGGTGCACCAATAAGGATAGGATTATTTTTGGTGCGGCGCGACAAAATTTGCAGCACGCGCCGTATTTCGTCATCGCGACCAATCACGGGGTCTAACTTGCCGTTCTGCGCCTGCTCGTTGAGGTTGATGGCAAAGCGATTGAGCGCGTTGTAGGTGTCTTCGGCAGTTTGACTGCTCACCTTAGCACCCTTGCGCAACTCGCTGATGGCTGCCTTCAAATCTTTTTCGCTTACGCCGTTTGTTTTCAACAGTTTCGCAACCTTGTCGTTGGGCAATAATAAGCCCAAAAGCAGGTGTTCCACCGCCACAAATTCGTCGCCCATTTCTTTGGCAAACGCTTGTGCCTTTTGCACTGCGGTGTTGCTTTCGTTGCTCAAATAAGGGCTGCCGCCCGTAACTTTGGGGTAGGTGGCAATAATTTTATCGCATTCCTGCGACACAACGCTAATGTTGACGCCCAATTTGCGAAAGATAAAATTCGCCACGCTCTCGGCATTTTCAATAATGGCTTTGAGCAAATGCGCCGTATCAACGGCTTGCTGCCCATAGCCCTCAACAATAGCAATGGCGTGCTGCACAACCTCCTGCGCTTTGATGGTAAAAATGTTTAAGTTCATAGTTTTAAAAGTTTCAGGTTTCAAGTTTCAAGTTTCAGGTTTAATTCTTTTTTTGAGGTGCTATATTTTTCAAGTTCCGTAGCGTAATTTTGCGAAATTGTCCTTTAGGACATTCATATCAATAGAAAAAACATTTGGCAAGCCCCGTTATTGCGCGCGGACAGCAACTGTTTTTCAAGGCATTGTTTTTGTGCCGCGCGCCGTGTGCTGATGTATATTTCTTCTATTGATATGCAAGCCCTACGGGCTAATATCTTTGTTCCATTATCAATCAATTTTCTTGCCAAAGCAAACATTCTGCCAAAATGGCATACCTATGATTTTTTGTAATATGCTGATTTTGAATGAATTAGCGTTTTTTGAGGGCTAATTTTTAGGGTAGTAGCAACGAACTGTCGCCGTAACTCAAAAAGCGAAATTGGTGTTGCAGGGCGTAGTCGTAAACCCGCTGCCAATCGTTGCCTATCAAGGCACTCACAAGCAGCAGCAAGGTACTTTGCGGCTGATGAAAGTTGGTAAGCAACCCGCACACTATCTTGTAGCGATAGGTGGGCACAATAATCAGGCTGGTAGATGCCTCTATTTCTTGTAAATTGTTGGTTTTCAAATAGTTGGCAAGTGCCTCTAATGCTTCATTTGGGCTAATTTCGGGTGTAAATTCATACGGTTCCCATTGCCCAATAATGCTTTGCAATTTCTTGTATTTCAACAACTTACATCCCATCCAATAGATACTTTCCAAAGTGCGTGCCGAGGTGGTGCCCACTGCATACACTTTTCCCAAGTTTTTTTGCAAATTTTCTAACAACGAGAGGCGTAGCACAAACCGCTCGGCGTGCATGCTGTGTTCGTTTACGGTGGCGGTTTTTACAGGCAAAAAAGTGCCTGCCCCCACATGCAGAGTGAGGTTATCAACTTGTATTTTGTTGATTTTCAACGAATTAAATACACGCTCTGTAAAGTGCAAACCTGCTGTGGGGGCTGCCACCGAGCCTTGCTGCTGTGCGTAAACGGTCTGGTAGGTTTCGTAGTCGGTGGGCTGCGCGGCGCGGTGCAGGTAGGGCGGCAAGGGCATTGTGCCGCAAGCCGCCAAAGCCTCCGCAAAACGACAGCCTTGCAACCACTGAAAGCGCACTTGCACTCCCTGTTCATTTTCACTCAACTTGCTGGCAATCAATGTGTTGTGTACGCCATTGTGCACAAAAGGAAGTAGCAGGTCTTCGCCTCGCCAGCGTTTGAGATTGCCCACCATACAGTGCCACACGCAGGAGGTTTCGCTTTGCAAAGATTGCTCGTAACTTACAGGTTCACAAGGAGTTAGACAAAATATTTCGATGGCGGCACCGCTCGTTTTGTGAAATAGCAGTCGTGCCGGAATTACTTTTGTGTTGTTAAAAACCAATAGAGCACCCGCAGGCAGGTGGTTGGCAAGGTGGCAAAAAGTATCTTCGCAAATTTGCCCCTGCTTGTAAACCAGCAACTTTGACGCATCGCGCGGAGATGCAGGAAATTTGGCAATCCGCTCCTCGGGCAGGTTGTAGTGAAAATCGTGTATGTAAATTTGTTGCACAGTATTTTTTTTTGCAAAAGTACAAAAATTTGTTACTTTTGCAAGCGATAATTTGGAATATAGGCGATGAAAATTGAATTTGTACGGGCGGGTTTGAAACCCGCCGCCTACCTTGAAACTTGAAATTTGAAACTTGAAACTCTTAAAATTATGAACTACAATATCGGCGATAAAGTGCGCTTTTTGGATGATGTGGGCGAGGGTACCATTTCAAAAATTTTGGCAAATAATCGAGTGTTGGTGCTGGATAACGATGGTTTTGAAACCCCAGTATTTACTTCTAATCTGGTGCTGGTAAACGATGTGCGGTCTTCGACCAATTTTCCGGTATCTGCCGAAGCCGCTACACCACAAGAAGAAGCAAAGCCCGCACCTGCCCCGCTGCCTGTTTCCACTCCTCCTGTGCCTCCCGCAGCCGCACCTGCGCCTCAACCTGAGCCTGCTGCGGCAGACAAAGAGCGCGATGCAGAAGGCAGCAATTACGAACTGTCTATCGCCTTTTTGCAGCCCAAAAACGAGCAGATAGAATTATATTTGCTCAACGATAGCCCCTATCAACTTTGCTACACGCTCACAACTCGCTCACAGCAAGGCCTAGCAACGCTTTGGGCGTATGGGCAGGTGGCATCCGATAGCAAAACGCTTGTCAAATTGTTGCCTTTGACTGAGGTGCGCCGACAAGTTACGGTGCAAATAGAGGTGTTGTTTTTCAAAAATGTGGACTTTGTGCCGGTGGCTTCGCAGTCGGCTGTCTTGTCGTTGTCGCCCACCGATTTTTTCAAAATAAATGCTTTCAAAGAGAGTGAGTTTTTTGATGATAAATCGTTGATTTACAAGATGTTATCTAACCAAAACACTCCTTCGCAAATGGTACAGGTAGTGTCTTCGTTGGATAAAAAAATACCCTTGCCCAACACCGAAGAGCCTGATGTAACCGACCTGCGGGAGGCGGTGCTGCGCCTGCAACGCGGCTTTATGACCGAAACGCAATTGCTGCAAACGCAGATAGACCTTGCCTCTGCGGGGATAGATGCTCTTTTGCAAAAAGGCTCGCCCGGACAACGAGTGCTGGTGTATGGTTTGGGCAACAAAACCATTCGGCAAACCCTGCAAGATTTATTAGAAAAGCAATATCCGCACCTGCGCTGGCAAGATGCCTCGCACAAACAATATCACTATGGGGCAATAATGGTGTCGTTTTAGGAGAAAATATCCATTACTTCACCACCACTTTGGATATATTCTCACCCACTTTCACAAAATAAACACCTGCCCTCAACCGCGATACATCAATAGTAGCAGTATTGTCGGAAGTGAGCGGCAAAAGGGGCAGTTCAAGTACTAACATTCCATTGATGTCGTAAATCTCAACCGTAGGACTGTTAGTCGCATTCTCAAGCGTGAGCATGCGCACGTTGCCGATGTGCAGTTGTTCGTTGCTAACAGGGTTAGGATAGATAGTCAGTGGGGACTTAAATTTCAACTCAATAGATTGCACCGTAGAATAATGAACAGCACTATCGCCGATTAACTTAAAACTATATTCTCCCGGCTCGATTTTATGCTGACGAGTGGGACCTGCTGAGTAAACAAAGCCACTGTCCAACAGTTTTCCATCTTTGTACCACTCACATTCGAGCGGACGAAAATCGATATTTTCATGCAATTTACGCAGGTTGAGGAAGATAGCATTGTAGCCCAATTTGACCACTGCATAATCGTAAAACACCAGCAAGGTATCGGTATCGCTCAAAGCAGTCGTGTCGTCCACCACTATCAAGTCTTGGGGCGTAATGCTAAACCGCACGGTGTCGCCGCTCAAGGTAATGGTGTCGTTGGCAGGGCTAAAATAGGCGTAGGCAGTGTAGATGCCTGTGTCGGTTTGCTCTCCGCTCACTTCGAGGGTTACTACTGTGCCGTCTATGGTTACCGTAGCAGTCGGCTTGTGAGCCGAACCATTGTAAACAAAAGTGGTGTCGCTCCACGCTACCGTCTTGCTGTGCGGGGGGTTAATGGTGAGTATGCCGTTGTTATAGGCAAAAGTGTAGTTTTTGGACTCTCCGCCATTAACAAATATATCGTAATCATTTGCAGTGCTCTCCTTTACTGCTGTGGTCGTGAGTGTGGGTTGAGCAATGAGACTGTCCGGATTGTCGTTGTACTCAAAGCCGCTGTAAGTTGGCGTGAGCGGAGGATTGGGTGCGCCCTGGGTTTTGGTTTTGTCGTCGGCGGTTACCGTCAGCATTTTTTTGCCTATCGTAAAGGTGTCAACAGCCTCCGTTTGTTGATAGTTGGCACTCGGCGCAAAAGTGGCTGTTACCTTGTAAGTGCCTGCATTTTTGGGCTGCGTGCTGCTGTGGTAGGTGCTGCCGTTGACGCCATCGTATATATACCTTACATCCGCGGTGCCATTAGTAGCAGATACAGGAACAGGAACCTTGGGCGTGCCATACGTCCAGTCGGCAAGAGTTATAGTAGCAACGCCGGGGGCTTTAGAAATGGGCACTATCACTACTCCCTGCACAGGATACGAAGGGGCTTTGCCCGTTTCGTAGGTGGTGATGTAGAGAAGGTCGGTGAGCGGCGTAGCCGTGAGCGCAACAGTGTGGCTGCCGGCAGGCTTTGCCCCCAATTGGGTGATGGTGCCGGTGGTTTTGTTGGTAATGATTACATTGTTTGCCGCGCGCAATAGGTGGATAGTCAATTCGGTAGTAGTGCGGATTTGCACATACACAGGGGGCGCTTGCCAGCCAAAATAGGCGTAACTGCTATCGTTGCGGATGAGCCAAGGTTGGCTGCCAAAAGTCCAAGTGTTGTAGGTGGACTGCTGCCACATCTCGGCAGTTTGTTTGGGACTGCCTTTGCTCGCGTCTTGTTGCCTTGCGGTGATGCTGTCGTAGTAACCATTGGATATAACACCTTCGTTGGCACCTATGAGACCGCCCGAAAGATGACCGCTGCTCACCACAGAACCTGTAGAATAACTATTGGATACTATTGGAGAGGCATTTCTAATAGCCCCCACCAAGCCGCCCATTACTACGTTGGCGGCTCCCACCATAGTGCACATAGCATAACTGTTGGTTACTTTGCCGCCCGCCTGTATGTGCCCCACCAAACCGCCCAAATCGGTGCCGGCGCCCAATACGGTACCTGTGGCATAACTGTTGGTGATTTTGCTGCGACCATTGAGGTAGCCTGCCAAACCACCCACATTTTGGTAGCCGTTGATGTTCACATCCACCATGCCCAAACTATCCACCCATGAGGTGTCGGCGGCTGCCGCCGGAGAATCCAAGCGGCCAAATAGGCCAATACCTATATTGTCGGTAATATCTGCGGTGCGGTTGATGTACAAATTGCTCACCGTGTGCCCCTTGCCGTTGTAGGTGCCGGTGAATGGTTTAATCTTCTCCGGCATCGTACCAATGGGGCTAAAGCCCTTGCCGTCGCCGCTGCCGTAGGTTGCCAAAGCGGTGGGGGCGGCATCAATGTCGGCAGTTTGGATAAAGTGTTTGTCCCAATACTCGTTGTGCTCGCTCAGGTAGCGCAAAGCCGCAAGGTCGCAAATTTGGTAGGGGTCGGCGGTTGTGCCGCTGCCGCCGCAAAAGATGGTTTCCCACACCGCATACAAGGTTACGGTGGAATCGGAACTTGAAGTAGGATTGGTGTTAGCGGCGGGAAGGGCGGAGAGCGTTATCAAATCGCTAACAAGGGCTTCGTTGGTCAAAGTGCCGCCTACAACAGGATTATTGCTTACAACAGTACCGCCATTGACGGTTGACCATCCTGCAAAGATGTAGCCCGCCCGCGTGAAGGTGTTTGCCCTCAATTTTTCTTGGGCTTTCCAAACCAATGTGCTCGCCGTCATGGTGCCGCTGCCTCCATTCGCATTGTAATTGACAGTATAGGTGATGGGCTTGATGGCACCTACAACACCATGGGCACCATTGTTGCGCGTTTGACCATAAAAATCGGTAGCGGGAAAGTCGGCAAGACCGCTCGGTAGGATACCCATATTAACAGCCGCCGTACCCAAGTAGGTAGGCATATAACCCGATACCCAGGCGTCTAAGGGATCTTGCCGCTTATTGCCGGCGCCTGACGGTCTCCAATCTCTTCCAAGATTATCTTGTTTATCCCAAACATTATACAAAGAATTTGCATTAATGTTAGTTCTATCGGCGGCTACCCAGGCATCTATCCATACCGCTGCACCACCGGCACGGTCGCTAGTAGTAATATAATACGTATTGTTGTAAAATAAATTACCTACAATCTTTATGTTTGCGCCAACAGTTATGCTATGTGCACTATGGTGGGAGCCGCCAACGTAGTAATGGGCGGCTTGGTGG
>BNTQ01000057.1 GCA_025996715.1 Bacteroidia bacterium
TTCAGTCTCAATTTATTGGACAAAACGCCGATAAATCAACTATTTCTACAACCTCAATTACAATATTTCAAAGAACCTCAATATAACCAATTGAATCTCTTTGATTTATAACGCAACGCTAGTGATTTTACATCATAAAAAATTAAAGTTTAAAAGTTCAAAAATTTAGCCCGCAAGGGCTTTATTTTCATAACCGCAGGTCAGCGACCTGCGGCAAGTGTAATCGCAGCACAACTGCCTGTAAGGCAGGATTTTATCTTTGCAACTTGTCCTGCCTTACAGGCAGTTGTTTGTTTGTTCGTTCTGTCCGTAGGCTGCGCTTCGCTTACCTACGGTTATGCATATTCAACCCTTCGGGTTGGTAGCGGGCATTTTTTGTGGCAAAGATAGAAAGTATTTTTGAATTGCAAAAAAATTAAGGGATTTTAAACGGAAGGATTGTAAATTATGATTACCTTTGTTTTTTTGTAGATAGGATGTTATTTTAATTCATTGTAAATCAGTAAATCTCGTATGAAATCATTTTTTAAAACCGTATTGGCATCCGCAGTGGGCACGCTGGTTGCGCTGGGTGTGATGTCGTTGTTGAGCGTAGTGATAATGGTGGGTATGGTGGCAGCCATGTCGTCATCGTTCACTACCGGCAAGTCTGTGATAGTGAAGCCCGGCAGCGTTTTGACGCTCAAGTTGGACAATCCTATTGTGGATAGAGCCGGCAACGACCCCTTTGAGCAATTCAAAAGTTTTGACTTTAGCGGCAATGGCAGCGCGTGGGGGCTCAATCAACTGCTGCGCGGCATTGAGGCTGCCGCTACCGATGCCAACATTGTGGGCATCTATTTGGATGTGTCAAAATTGCAGGCAGGCATTGCTACCATTGAGGAATTGCGCAATGCTCTGTTGCAGTTCAAGGAGTCGGGCAAGTTCATCATCAGTTATGCCGATGAGTATGGGCAAGGTGCTTATTACCTTGCATCGGTTGCCGACAAAATTTATTTGCACCCCCAAGGCGGCATTTCGTGGCAGGGTTTGGGAGCGCAAGTGCTCTTTTTCAAAGGAGCGTTGCAAAAATTGGACATCGAAGCCGAAGTGATACGGCACGGCAAATTCAAAGGCGCCGTAGAACCTTTTTTGTACGACAAAATGAGCGACGAAAATCGTGAGCAAATTTTGACATACGCCAACAGTATTTGGAAACATTGGCTCAAAGGCGTAACTGCGCAACGCAAAATTTCGGTGAACAATCAGCACAACGTTGCGGGCAACTTGCTGTTGAGCAATGCTCGGCGTTGCATCGAATTGAGTTTTGCCGATGAATTAAAGTACAAAGACGAAGTGATTGAAGAATTGGCATTGCTCACCAACCAACCCAGCGATAAACCACGCACAGTGGGCATTATAGACTATGCAGGTTCGGTCAAAAATGTTTCTTACACCGGCAACAAATTGGCAATTTTGTATGCCGACGGCGACATTGTGATGGACGGCAAGCAGGGCATTGTGGGCAACACTTTGGCAGCCGATATTCGCAAAATCCGCAAGGATACTACCATCAAGGCGGTTGTGTTTCGCATCAATTCGCCCGGCGGTAGTGCTTTGGCTTCCGATATTATTTGGCGCGAAATAGATTTGCTGCGGCAAACTCGCCCTGTGGTAGTGTCGATGGGCGATTACGCTGCATCGGGAGGCTACTACATTGCTTGCCCTGCCACCAAAATTGTTGCCAATCCCACCACTATCACAGGTTCTATTGGCGTGTTTAGCGTGTTGTTTAATGCACAAAATGCCTTCAAAAATAAATTGGGCATCACGGCAGATGTAGCACTCACCGAGCAAAGCGCCGATTTGGGCAGTATGTTTCGCCCATTGACTACCGGCGAAAAAAATTATTTGCAGCACGCTGTCGAAAAAGTTTATTCTACCTTTGTGGGGCACGTTGCTGCCGGACGGCAATTGCCTGTGGCGGCTGTGGATAGCGTTGGACAAGGGCGCGTGTGGGCAGGCGTGGACGCCAAGCGCATCCGGTTGGTGGACGAATTGGGCGGCTTGCAAGATGCCATAGTGCTCGCCGCCGACCTTGCCTACTTGTTGGATTACAAGGTACAAGAATATCCCAAAGAAAAAAACTCGATGGAATTTGTGCTCGACTTTTTGGGCAGCGCCAAAGCACGCCTTTTTGCATCACCCGCGCAGCAATTGTTGGGCAACGCTTTTGTGCGCTCGCTGCAACAACAACACGGCACAGTGCAGGCAAAATTACCTTATGAGGTAAGTATTCAGCAATAAAATTGAACCAATATATTTTTGCACTTCGTTCGTACTATATGCGTTTTTTGTTGCACCTCAATGCTATTAGTTTGGGGAGGTGCTTTGTATGCGCAAACATCTACCCGCAACGCCCCCAAGACGACCTCGCAAAATAAGGCTGCACCTGCATCCGGCAAAAAGAAATCGCTCAAAGAAAAAGACCGCGAGGCTGCCGACAAAATAAATGAAACGGTCGAAAAAACACAAGACAAAGTCCGTCAAGCGGGCGAGAGCGTCAAAAAAGTAACGCACAAAAACACTGCTTTTTGGCGTTTTTGGCACAATTATACTGGCTACTTCAACGTGTATTTCAATGCCAAAGACAGTTATGACGAGGGGATGAAATTGGTAACCGCGCAATATCCCTATGATTATTCTGACATTTTACCCGTTTTTCCGTTCACTGCCGACACCATTCCGGGGCTTGTAACTGCTGAGATGGTGCGGACTATGGAAAAATCCAACAAAACCGTCCGCGTGCATTCTATTACCGGCAAACCCAAGGTGAAGAAAAACAAAAAGATGACCCCCAAAGAGCAGGCGTTCTACAACAAGCACGAGTACTGCATTTGGGTGGGCGATGCCATTTTTTTGATAGGGCTTGCCAATATTTATTTGCACGAATACACCCTTGCCCGCCTCGCATTTGAGCACGTGATAGTGGAATATCCCGAGAACGATTTGCTCTACCCTGCTCGCATTTGGACGGCGGTGGTGGATGGTGCTACCGACCGAGGTTCACAGCAAGAAACGATGTTGCAAATGGTTGCCGCCGACCGTAAATTTCCTAAAAAATACGCTACTTTGCGCAATGAGGCAATGGCGGATATGATGATTCGCAAAAAGGATTATTCCCAAGCCATACGTTACCTTGAAGCCGCCGTCAAAAAACGCTGGAAACCCAGTGTGGTCAATCGTTATCATTACATTTTGGGGCAATTGTATCAAAACTTGAATAGTTACACACTCGCTGCCGAACATTACAAAAAAGCGAAGAGGTTTGCCGGCGAAGATATGAGAATTAATGCGCAAATCAACTATGCTTATTTGTCGGCAGGGCGCAGCGATAATATGCGCAAAACCTTGCTCAAAATGGCAAAAAAACACAGAAACGAACGCTATTATGACCAAATTTACTACGCTCTTGCCGAATTGGAAATGCAAACCCATCGCGAAGAACAGGCGATAGAATACTACCTGAAAGCCTTGTCGTACAACGATATGCAGCGCAACAAACGCTTGCGCATTACCACTTCGCACAAATTGGCTGTTTATTTTGAACAAAAAAGTGATTTTGAAAATGCGCAAGCCTACTACGATACCACCGCAATGCTGATGCCCATTACCGAACCTGCCTACAACACGGTGTATAACAAAGCCAAAAATCTCAACAAATTGGCAGTGAATTTGCGCATTATTCGCACACAAGACAGCCTGCAACGCATTGCCAAAATGAGCGAAAAAGACCGTAACGCTTGGGTTGCCAAAATGATAACGCAATATCAAGCCGATAGCACACGACGTGCAGAGCGTGCTGCGGCAGAAATAGCAGCGGCTGCCTCCGGCGGCGGCAGCACATCCACCATGGGGGGCAAGTGGTATTTTCACAACGCTACTCTACTAAACACCGGCAAGCAGGAGTTTCAAAAAGTGTGGGGCGAGCGCAAGTTAGCCGACAATTGGCGCATATTTGTGGTGGAAGATAATTTTGATAACAGCACCAACGAAATTGCCAACCCAACAATTGCTAACGATACAGCCAAGCAAAAAGAGTCTGCGGCAGGGGTGGACGCTGCCTATTTTTTGCGAGAAGTACCCCTCACCCAAGAGCAAATGAATGCCTCTAATGCCAACATTGCTACCGCTATGCTGGAGGCTGCCAAGGCATACAGGGACTATATTAACGACAACAAATCCGCTATTAAAATGCTCGAAAATTTGTTGAAGCGTTACCCCGAAACAGAACATAAAATGGCTGCCTATTTTTATCTCTACACTTTGTACAATCAAGAAAAAAATACAAAGCAAGCCAAGGTGTATAGGCAAAAATTGGAGGACGAATTTCCTAACGAAGAATTGACCAAATATGTGATAGACCCTGCCTACGTTTCGGAAAGCGAATGGACACAAAAGCAAGCCGACAGCCTGTTTGCAAAGGCTTTTGGGCATTATTCAAATAGTGAATATGCGCAAGCAGAACGGACAGCACGCGAGGGTATGAATTTGTACAAAACCTTGCCCATTGGTGCCAACTTTGCACTATTGCAAGCGATGGCAAAAGGCAACAGCACCAACCTTGCCGCGCACATCTATAATTTGCAAACGGTAATAAGCACCTACCCCGCATCGGAAGTAGCCGAAACCGCCAAAAAGATGATAGAAATTATACAAAAAGATGATTTGGTGCTATCGCAACAGACCGCCCAAAGAGATGCCGATATAGAAGAACAAACACCCGCAGTGCCTTATACTAACGACGATGACAACACATTTTTTGCAGTGGCATTTGACCCGCGCGAAATCAACATTCATCAATTGCGTTTCAATATTGTGTCGCACAATGTGGACATTGATGCCGACGATTTGACCATTGATATGGTGAAACTGACTGCCGGCACAAATTTGATGTTGGTGGGCAACTTTAACCACTGGGCAGATGGAGTGAAGTATTTTCAATCTATCACTGCCGCCGCAACTTTGTACAAAGATATGCAAACCTCGTCGCTGATTACTTTTGCTATCACTCAAAAAAACCTCGAACTACTGCAAGCCGACCGAATGGTAACCACCTATCTCCAATTTTTTAATCAACCATCCAACCGAAAATAAGTTTCAAGTTTGCGGAGTGGCTTATGGGTCGCTGAAAATGTTTTTGTTAGTTGCTTGTGGGAATGGGAAAAAGTATTATCTTTGCGGTGTAATAGTAAAAACAGAATTTATGGCAACAATGACATTAAATTATGATGCGCGAGATACGCTTATCAATAGCATTTTAAAAAGTGCTATTTTGGCAGGCGCAAAAATTAAATCAACTTCGTTGAGCGTAAAAAACACCGCAAAAGAAAGAGATTTTTTTGCCCAACCTGTTGGAAAACAGTATGAATATTTTTTTGGAAAAAAGAAAAAATATACTGAAAATGAAGTTTTTGCATACAACTCAATTCTTAACGCAAATAAGATATTAGCCGCCGAAGAATGAAAATCAATCAAAGAGATATTCTTAATGTGGATTTTTTGTTTCCAAATGGAAAAACAAAAAATCATTACGCTATTGTCGTGTCAAATAATGATTTGATAGAGGCTGAAGGTTTTGTTTATTTGGCTCTCATCACCTCAAAGGACTATCATTCGGAATACTATTTTGAACTTTCAGACGATATGATACTCAATTTTAAATTTTCCAAAAAAAGTTATGTCAAGTGTCATATTTTAATGGTAACAGTTGATAATATACTATCGAGCAGAGTAGGTACCATAAAAAAAGCACCCTTTGAGCAAATAAGAAGCAAAATTATAGAGTCTATTTTCTAAATACAATCCTGTGCCCCTGATGGGCAGAATGTCCCTTAACGCAGAGTAGATTGGGCAGCAAGCGAATTGCTGCCCAATTTATTTTGTTAGTTGCTTGTGGGAATGGGAAAAGTTTTGTACCTTTGCAGGCTAAAAATCAATATCATTTAGAATGAACGTTGCTATTGTTGGCGCAAGCGGCGCCGTAGGTCAAGAATTTTTACGATTGTTGGAGGAGCGGAATTTTCCGCTCACTTCCCTCGCGTTGTTTGGCTCCAAAAGAAGTGCAGGCACTACTTGCCCATTCAAAGGCAAAAATTTGCTCATCAAAGAGTTGCAGCACAACGACGATTTCAAAGGCATCGACATTGCGCTTGCATCGGCGGGAGGCGGCATATCCAAAGAGTTTGCGGAGACCATTACCCAACACGGTGCGGTGATGATTGACAATTCGAGCGCCTTTCGTATGGATGCCGACGTGCCCTTGGTGGTGCCCGAAGTGAACCCCGACGATTGCAGGCAGCGTCCGCGCAACATCATTGCCAACCCCAACTGCACTACGATTTTGATGGTGGTGGTGCTCAAAGCCATTGAGCAGTTGTCGCACATCACGCGCGTGCAAGTGGCGAGTTACCAGAGTGCCAGCGGGGCAGGCGCGGCGGCAATGGCAGAATTGCAAACGCAACTTCAGCAAGTCCTTGCAGGCGATAGCGTTGCCATTGAAAAATTTAAATATCAACTTGCTTTCAATCTCATTCCGCAAATTGACGTATTTGCCGACCACGACTACACCAAAGAGGAGTTGAAGATGTACAACGAAACGCGCAAAATTATGCACAGCAACATTGAGGTGAGTGCCACCTGCGTGCGTGTGCCTGTGATGCGTGCCCACAGCGAAGCCGTGTGGTTGGAAACCGAGCAGCCTCTCACGCCCGAACAAGTGCGCAAGGCATTGCAAACCGCTGCGGGCGTTACCGTTGTTGATAATCCTGCACAAGGCGAATATCCTATGCCGCTGTTTGCTGCCGACAAGGACAATGTTTTTGTGGGTCGTATCCGCAAAGATTTGAGCCGTCCCAACGGCATCACCTTGTGGCTATCGGGCGACCAAATTCGCAAGGGCGCTGCGCTCAACGCCATTCAAATTGCAGAGTATATGATTGACCATAAGTTGTTACCATCACAATGAGTGCTACCCACAAACCATTTACCGTTAAGGTATATCAAGTGGCACTTCCTATTATTATTGGCTTGGGAGTGGTGATGTTTATGTTTTGGAAAGAATTTTTTCCACCTGTCAAAGTCAATAGTTTTGAGTATATTACCGAACTGCACTACAAGGCAGGCGATACGCTTTGCCTCACCAACAACCCTGCGCTTTATTCCCGCGACACATTATTGGCAGTGAATGCCAAACGCTTGCTCAGCAAAGCCCCTGTGGGCGTGGTGATGCTCATTAACAAAGAGCCTGCTTTGACCGTGATAGAACACAGCGGAAAAAATTTGCGATGTGTTGTATTGCGACAAGTTACAATCAAAGGCGGTGAATTATTTTCTATACACGGCACACGATTGCATGCACCCAATTTGGGCGATGTGTTGCGCCAAACCGATATGTCGTGGCGGTTTATGCTTTTTATTGTGCTTGCATTTCTTTTGATGATGGGGCGCGATGCGGGCTACACCGCCCGTCTTTACGTGCTTTCGGAAGGAAAAATATCGTGGCTGCATTGTTTGCGAGTTATTTTGCTGTGGGAATTTACCTCTACCGTTACTCCCGGTGCGGTGGGCGGCACCGGCATTGCCACACTTTACATTGCCAAAGAAGGCATCAACGTGGGCAAGAGTTCGGCTATCGTAATGGCCACCTCGCTTTTGGACGAGATGTACTTTGTGATAATGTTTCCGCTATTGCTTCTCATCATCTCCTCCGATGCGCTGTTTGGCACGTCCACACAGGGTTTTATTACTGTCGCGTTGATAGGTTACTGCCTCAAATTGGGGTGGGTGATGCTGTTGGTCTATGGCTTGTTTTTTAACCCCAGAGGCTTGCGGTGGCTATTCATCAAAGTATTTTCGCTGCCCCTTTTGCGCAAGTGGAAACAAGCAGCCATCAAGGCTGGCGACGACGTAGTGGAGAGTGCCAAAGACTTACGGCACAAATCCATAGCCTTTTGGGGCAAAGCAGCCGGTGCCACTATTTTGTCGTGGACATCGCGCTATTGGGTGGTCAATGCTCTGTTTCTGGCATTTTTTGTAGTCCACGACCATTTTCTTATCTTTGCACGGCAGTTGGTCATGTGGATAATGATGCTCGTTAGCCCCACGCCCGGCGGCAGCGGATTTGCGGAATATGTGTTCAAAGAATTTTTGGGCGACCTCATCCCCAACGCAGGATTGGTGGTCATTCTCGCGCTGTTGTGGCGGTTCATTAGTTACTATATGTACCTGATTTTGGGAGTGCTCATTTTGCCCTCGTGGATACGCAAAAAATTTAGTAAAAAAATAGAAAAAAGTTAGTAACAAAAGATAATTAATAAATTATTATGGCGAGTTTTTTGGCATTTCTCAATCTTGCCCAGCGCGAAGCGGCAAAAAACTACGAAGGTGCTTCGTTGGTGATAGCGGGCGCAGGCTCAGGCAAAACGCGGGTGCTCACCTATCGCATTGCCTATATGCTGGCTAAGGGCGTTAGTCCCTACACGGTGATGGCACTCACGTTTACCAACAAGGCGGCTCGCGAAATGCGGGAGCGCATTGCCTCACTAATAGACCCCAAAGTGGCGCACAGCCTATGGATGGGCACGTTTCACTCTATCTTTGCCCGCATCCTGCGCATCGAAGCGGAGTCGTTGGGATTTACCAACAACTTTTCTATTTATGACCCCACCGACTCCAAAAGCCTTATCCGCACTATTGTTCGCGAGATGGAATTGGATGAAAAAATATACCGCGACAAAGCCATACACGACCGCATTTCGGATGCCAAAAATCATTTGATAACCCCTGCATTGTACGCTAACAACAGCGAGCGGCGCGAGATAGACCGCATGAGCCGCCTTGACCGCCTGCACGAAATTTACGACATCTATGCACGCCGTTGCAAAACTGCCAACGCGATGGATTTTGACGACCTACTTTTGTTTACCAACGTGCTTTTTAGAGATTTTCCGGAAACCTTGCAAAAGTACGCCGAGCGATTCAAATACATTTTGGTGGACGAATATCAGGACACCAATTTGGCGCAGTATTCTATTGTAAAACTGTTGAGCCAACATCATCAAAACCTTTGCGTGGTGGGCGATGACGCGCAGAGCATCTATTCGTTTCGCGGTGCCAATATCCAAAACATTCTCAACTTCAAAAAAGACTATCCCGATTGCAAAGTTTACAAATTGGAGCAAAATTATCGCTCTACGCAAAACATTGTGAACGCCGCCAACAGCCTCATTTCTAAGAATGAACAGCAGTTGCACAAGCAATGTTTTTCGGAAGGTGAAGAGGGCGAAAAATTGACTGTGTTCCAAACTTTATCCGACCAAGAAGAGGGCTTGCGAGTGGTTGCCGACATTGCCAACCGCTACTATACCGAGCATTTGCAGTATTCCGATTTTGCCATTCTATACCGCACCAATGCTCAGTCGCGCATATTTGAAGATTGTCTGCGGCACAAAAATATCCCCTACCGCATTCACGCCGGAATGTCGTTTTATCAACGCAAAGAAATCAAAGACTTATTAGCCTACTTGCGCCTTGCCGTGAACCACCGCGACAACGAGGCATTCAAACGCATTGTGAATTATCCCAAACGCGGCATTGGCGACACCACCTTGTCGCGCATCGAAATATCGGCTGCCCAAAAGCAGTTGAGCCTTTGGGATGCTATACTGGGACTAACTCCCGAGCAAGCCGATGTGAAGGGAATGACCTACAAAAAGTTGAGCAATTTTTTGCTGATGATAGACAGTATGCACGCCGAAGCCGCCGCAAAAAACGCCTACGAGTTGGCTGTTGAAGTTGCCAACAAATCGGGGATTTTGGAAGATTTGCGTGCCGAAAAAACGATGGAAAATATCAGCAAATTAGAAAACATCGAAGAGTTGCTCAACAGCGTGAAGGCATTTTGCGAAAACTACAAAGAAGAAAACGGCAGCGACCCCAACATTGAACAATACTTGGAAACCGTGTCGCTGCTTACCGAAGACGACAACGACAACGACAACAAAAACACCGTTACGCTAATGACTGTGCACGCTGCCAAGGGCTTAGAGTTTGGCTACGTCTATGTTGTGGGCTTGGAGGAAGGTTTGTTTCCGAGTCAAAATACTTTTTCGTTGCAGCAAAATTTGGAGGAGGAACGCCGCCTTTGTTATGTGGCTATTACCCGCGCCAAAACCAAAGCCACACTGTCTTTTGCGCAATCGCGCTTCAAGTGGGGCAACCATATAACCTGCACGCCCAGCCGTTTCATTAGCGAATTAGACCCGCGCTATGTGAACACACCCATTTATGTAGCCGACGTTCGCACGATGTCCTACAACAGTAGCGAGGACAGCAACTATTCGTTTGCCTACAAAAAAGCAAAGCCCGCACCCACCAACCAATACACATTTGCAGCCAATGCAAATTTGAAAGCCATCCCCAAAAGCGGCTATGCGCCATCGTTTCATCCCGAAAATTATGATGCCGTAAAAGAGGGTGCAACCGTAGAGCACGAGCGGTTTGGCAGAGGCAAAGTGGTATCCATTGATGGTGCCGGAGCCGATGCTCGCGTTACTATTCAGTTTGCCTTGGCAGGTCAAAAAACTTTGCTGTTGAAGTTTGCTAAGTTGGCGGTGGTCAATTAGCGGCACAGGGGATTTGGGTATGCAATTAAAAAAACTCGCCATTGTTGAATGACGAGGTTTGCATTGTTGCGGAGGAAGGACTCGAACCAACGACCTTCGGGTTATGAGCCCGACGAGCTACCAACTGCTCCACTCCGCGATATTGTGCTGCAAAGATAATACAATTTTTGACTTTTACAAAATAAAAACGATAAATATATTTTTTTTTACTTAAAATTATTATCTTCGCAGAAAAAATTCAACGGCAATTTTTTATTTCAAATATGCAACTTTACAACACTCTCACTCGCAAAAAACAGAACTTTGAGCCGCTGCACGCACCGCACGTAGGCTTGTATGTGTGCGGACCCACGGTGTATGGCGACCCGCATTTGGGGCACGCGCGCCCTGCCATCACGTTTGATGTGCTGTTTCGTTACCTCCAAGCCAAGGACTACAAAGTCCGCTACGTGCGCAACATCACCGATGTGGGGCACTTGGAAAATGACGCCGATGCAGGCGAGGACAAAATTGCAAAAAAGGCGCGGCTCGAGCAATTGGAGCCGATGGAGGTGGCGCAATATTACACCTATCGCTACCGCGATGCAATGCGTGCCTTGAACGTGCTGCCGCCCAGCATTGAGCCGCAAGCAAGCGGACACATCATTGACCAAATTGAATTGATTGAAAGTATCTTAAAGGCAGGATTTGCCTACATTTCGGAAGGCTCGGTATATTTTGATGTCGAAAAATACAATCAACAGCACCACTACGGAAAGTTGTCGGGGCGGGTGTTGGACGATTTAATGAGCAACACGCGCACCTTGGATGGACAAGACGAAAAACAAAAATCGTACGATTTTGCGCTGTGGAAAAAAGCCTCGCCCGAACACATTATGCGCTGGAACTCCCCGTGGAGCGTGGGTTTTCCGGGTTGGCACTTAGAGTGTTCGGCAATGAGTGCAAAATATCTGGGCAAGCAGTTTGACATTCACGGCGGCGGTATGGATTTGATTTTTCCGCATCACGAATGTGAGATTGCGCAAAGCGTGGCTGCCTTTGGGAACGAGAGCGCACAACTGTGGATGCACAACAATATGATTACCATCAATGGGCAAAAAATGGGCAAATCGTTGGGCAATTTTATCACGCTCGAAGAACTTTTTACGGGCACGCACAAAGTATTGCAACAAGCCTACAGCCCAATGACCATCAGGTTTTTCATATTGCAGGCACATTACCGCAGCACCTTGGATTTTGGTAACGAAGCACTGCAAGCCGCCGAAAAAGGCTTGAAGCGTTTGCTCGAAGCCTTTGAATCATTAGACAAACTACAGCCTGCCGCTGCAACCGACAATGATGCCATAGCCAAAATTGCCGCGCAATGCTACGAGGCAATGGACGACGACCTGAACACACCCATTGCCATTGCTCATTTGTTTGATGCAGTGCGGCTCATCAATGCTGCCAAAGACGGCAAAGAAGCGCTGTCGGCGGCAGATATACAAGCCTTGCAAGAATTGTTTAAGTTAATGATAATTGATATTCTGGGATTACAAGCCGACACAGCGTCAGCCGACAACTCCCATCTTCTCAATGCGCTGATAGAAATGGCACTTGATGCACGACAGCAAGCCAAAGCCAACAAAGATTTTGCCACCAGCGACAAAATTCGCAACCAACTCACTCAATTGGGTGTAGTAGTCAAGGACGGCAAAGAAGGTAGCACATGGTCGCTGTCGTAACAAAACAATAATTTTTAGAGACGCGGCGTGCCATTCAATCAACAATTATTTCCGCTCCACCGTAATGTGCACCTCATTTCCATCCACGTCCACTGTGGTGGAATTGGGCAAGTGGTTGGCGGTGGTGAGCGAAGTTGCCAATACCTGAGCCTTGATGTAGTCGGCAAAAGCGGCTACTGCTGTTTCGATGTTGGGGTGCTTTTCTATTTGCAGTGCAATGCGGTCGGTTACCTCAAAACCGCTGTCTTTGCGCAGGTTTTGGATGCGGTTGACCAACTCACGAGCAATGCCTTCTTGCCGCAACGTTTCGGTTACGGTGATGTCCAAAGCCAATGTTAGCCCGCCTTCGGTGAGGCAATCGTAGCCTGGGATGCTCTCGGTAATTACCTCCACATCATCCGGCACAATAGCAATTTTTTCGCCCGAAAGCAAGGCGATTTCTGCCTTTCCGCTGCTCTCTAATGCCAACACATCTGCATTTTTCCATGTTTGAATGAGCGTTGCCACCTCCTTCATATTCTTGCCGCACTTGGCTCCCAGCGTTTTGAAGTTGGCTTTTGCGCGTTTGGTTACCACCTCCATTTCAATTTGCAAATCTTTTACATTCGTTTCTGCCTTTACGATTTCTTTGATTTGCGGAGTAAGCAATTTTTCAATTTCGGGGTTGGCAATTGCCAGCACAGCGCGCTGCAATGGTTGCCGCACCTTGATTTCGGCTTTGCGGCGCAGTGCCAAAATCATAGAGGTAACTTGCTGCGCAAAACTCATTTTGCTTTCCAATTCATTGTCAATCAAAGCGTCCGCAAATGAAGGGAAGTCTGTTAAATGCACAGATATTCCGCTCTGCGTTTGGGCAAAAGACAAATCGCCATAAATTTTTTCGGTAAGCAATGGTGCAATCGGCGAAGCCAACACACACACCGTGCGCAGGCATTGATAGAGGGTTTGATAGGCTGCCAATTTTTCGGCGTTCATAGTGCCGCCCCAAAAACGTTTGCGGTTGAGGCGCACATACCAATTGCTCAAATGGTCGCACACAAAATCCTGTATGAGCCTGCCGGCGCGGGTTGCATCGTAGTCGGTATAACTCGCTTCCACCTCTCTTGTCAGGGTGTTGAGCAGCGAAATTATCCATCTATCAATTTCGGGGCGGAGGCTCACGGCGATTTGTTCCTCTTGCGTGGAATAGCCGTCAACATTGGCGTATAGCGCAAAAAAGGAGTAGGTGTTGAACAGTGTGCCAAAAAATTTTCGGCGCACTTCGTCCACGCCCGCAAGGTCAAATTTGAGGTTGTCCCAAGGTTGCGCGTTAGTCATCATATACCAGCGCAGCGCATCGGCACCGTATTCGTTCATCACTGCAAAAGGCTCTACGGCATTGCCCAAACGCTTGCTCATTTTGTTGCCGTTTTTGTCGAGCACCAAACCGTTGGACACTACGTTTTTGTAAGCCACGCTATCGGCAGCCATCGTAGCAATGGCGTGCAATGTAAAGAACCAGCCGCGCGTTTGGTCAACGCCTTCGGCAATAAAATCGGCAGGAAAAACTTTGTCAAATTCTTGGGGGTCAATGTTAGGATAAAACACTTGTGCAAAGGGCATCGCGCCGCTGTCAAACCACACGTCTATCAAGTCCAACTCGCGCCGCATCGCTTGCCCTGTGGGGGATACCAATATAATGGCGTCCACATAAGGGCGGTGCAAATCTATTTTTTGGTAATTCTCTGCCGACCTATCGCCCACCTTGAAATCCTTGTAGGGATTGGATTTCATCAATCCTTGTGCAAGCGATTTTTCTATTTCATCGTAAAGTTCCGCTACCGAACCGATACATTTTTCTTCGGTGCCGTCCTCGGTACGCCATATAGGCAGCGGCGTTCCCCAATAGCGGCTGCGCGAAAGATTCCAATCTTTCAAATCTTCCAACCATCTGCCAAACCGCCCTGTGCCTGTGTTTTCGGGCTTCCAATTGATGGTTTTGTTGAGTTGCACCATACGCTCTTTGCAAGCGGTGGTCTTGATAAACCAACTGTCCAAAGGATAGTACAGAATGGGTTTGTCGGTGCGCCAACAGTGCGGATAACTATGCTCGTGCTTTTCTATTTTGAACGCCAATCCTTGCTGTTTGAGCATTACGCAAAGGTCAATATCCAAAGTGGTGTCGCTATCGGTCAATTTTTCATCATACGCATTTTTGACATACCGACCCGCGTATTCCTTGTATAAATCAAGGTTTACACTTTGTTTTACAAACGTTTCATCAAGGTCGGCGAGCCTAAAAAACTTGCCTGTTTTGTCCACCATCGGTTGCTGCACGCCGTTTTTGTCCAACAACATCAATGGCGGAATGCCGTTTTGCTTTGCCACGCGGTCGTCGTCGGCACCAAAGGTGGGCGCTATGTGCACAATGCCTGTGCCGTCGTCGGTGGTTACAAAATCGCCTGTGATAACGCGAAAAGCAGTGCTGCCCAGATTCACCCAAGGTATCAATTGTTCATACTCCAAACCCTCCAAATCTTTGCCCTTACATTCTCCCAAAACCTTGTAGGGCACTAATTTATCGCCCGCCTTGTAGTCCTCAAATTTTACCTCTGCTGCTTTGGAATTAAAGTGATGAGCAATCAAATCTTTTGCCAAAATCACATTCACTCGCGCGCCCGAATAGGGATTAAAAGTATCCACCAAAACGTAGGTAATACCTGCCCCCACGCACAGCGCAGTATTGCTGGGCAAAGTCCAAGGCGTGGTAGTCCACGCCAAAAAATACACCTCTCCCAACCCTCCCCCAAGGGGAGGGCTATCCGTCCCACAAAAGATATTGCGTATATCTCCCCCTCCTTTGGAGGTGGCAAGGGGGAGGTGGAACATAGCAGTGCAAGTAGTATCCTTCACATCTCTATAGCATCCGGGTTGGTTGAGTTCGTGGGTGCTCAAGCCTGTGCCTGCCGCAGGCGAATAGGGTTGAATGGTGTAGCCCTTGTACAACAAATTTTTTTTGTACAATTTTTTGAGCAGATACCACAGCGTTTCAATATAGCGGTTGTCGTAGGTAATGTAGGGGTCGCTCATATCCACCCAATAGCCCATTTGCTCGGTCAGGTTTTCCCACTCTTTGGTGTATTTCATTACCTCGCGGCGGCAGGCGGCGTTGTACTCGTCCACGCTGATTTTTTTGCCAATGTCCTCTTTGGTAATACCCAACATTTTTTCGACACCCAATTCGACAGGCAATCCGTGCGTATCCCAGCCCGCCTTGCGATTGACCAAAAAACCCTTGAGCGTTTTGTAGCGGCAAAAAATATCTTTGATGGCACGCGCCATGACGTGATGAATGCCCGGCATTCCGTTTGCCGAAGGCGGTCCTTCGTAGAACACGAACGGCGGGCAATTTTTGCGCAATTCCAGCGATTGCGCAAAGGTATTTTCGGTTTTCCACTTTGCCAGCACCTCTTTGCTGATTTGCGCCAAATCTAAACCCTTGTACTCCAAAAATTTCTTAGCCATAACAAACAATTAACAATGAACAATTAACAATGAATAATGGACAATGGACAATGGACAATAAAATTTGCAAAGGTACAAAAAAATTGCTTTGTTATTTCTTTACTCATCAAAAATTGAGAAATGAATTCACTATTGTCCGATAAAAAAAGGCAAACATAAAAGTTTGCCCTTTTTTATTGATACTGTTTTTATTCCGGCGTCCCCCCTTTGGGGGTTAGGGGGTGGGTGAGTGTTTGTTATTTCACCACCACTTTAGATATATTATCGCCCACTTTCACAAAGTAAATACCTGCTCTTAGTCGCGACACATCAACAGTAGCGGTATTGTCGGAGTTGAACTGCAAAATGGGCAGTTCAAGTAGTAACACTCCATTGATACTGTAAATCTCAACAATAGGAGTATTATTACTGCTCTCAAGCATCAGCGCGCCTA
>BNTQ01000058.1 GCA_025996715.1 Bacteroidia bacterium
GTGTGTGATTGTAAGCATCGGCACTGGTTCCGTTTACATTGACGGGCAGTAGGTCAATTTCTTGCCCGTATTTTTCCACAAAATACTTGGCTATCCTAATGTTGCCTGCCCGCTCATTTCTTCCATGGCGGATGTGGTAACGTAGCCTGCCGTTGGTTGTAGGCACCTCTTTATATGGATTTTCCATAATGGTAAATTTTCGGCAAAAATACGAAGTTTTTTGCAATTGCAAGGCTTTACACAAGAAAAGTTGAGCATAGACAATGTTCGTTTTTATCTAAAGCCATAAATCTGCGCCCTAAGGCGCTACTCATTACATCCAAGCGAAGCCCGCCGAGCGGGGGCTTTGCTTGGGGTGTTTTTTTTTGTGGATTTTGTGAAAAAATTTGCAAAAACTTTTGATAATTAAAAAGTTTTTGTCTAATTTTGCAAAAACTTTTATAAATATGAAAACAAAAATAAGAAGAATAGATTATGAGGCAACTCTTAAAAGCCTTAAAAACAAGCATTTAATAAAAGTAATCACAGGCATTAGGCGTTGTGGAAAATCTACGCTTATGGAAATGTTTAGAGATGACTTGAAACTCGCAGGCGAAAATACCATCTATTATAATTTTGAAGATGCCGAAAATGTCCAATTCTCTGATTGGAAAGCACTTTATGATGAAATTATGAAACGTTATTTGCCCCAAAAACAAAACTACATTTTTCTTGACGAAATCCAACAAATATCTGATTTTGAACGACTTGTAGATGCTCTTTATGTAAAACCAAATACCGATATTTATATCACAGGTTCAAATGCTTTTTTGTTATCCTCTGCGTTGGCTACTTTGTTGTCGGGTAGGTATTTTGAAATCAATATTCTGCCGTTTTCGTACAAGGAATACAAGGCGATTTTTTCTGCCAACAGCCTTAGCGATTATATGAATTTGGGCGGAATGCCGGGTGCAATGGACTTGCTTTTGGACAATGAAACGCTGGCACTCAAATACTTAAACGATGTTTATAATTCTGTTATTTTGCAAGACGTGATAAACTATAACAAAATCACAAACACGCAAGAACTTTTTGCAGTAACTCGTTTTGCATTTGATATTGTTGGCAATTTGCTGTCGCCAAATAGTATTGCAAAATATTTAAAATGCGAAAACAAAAACACAGATAGCAGACTGATTTTTAAATTATTAGAGGCTTTAAAAGATGCTTTTGTGCTTTACGAATCCAAACGTTTTGATATTAAAGGAAAAGAGCAATTGAAAACTTTGAGCAAATTTTATCTTGTAGATTTGGGCTTTAGGCGTATGCTTTTGGGTAAACCGCAATTCAAAGATATTGGTTTTTTGTTAGAAAATATTGTTTATTTTGAGTTATTAAGGCGTGGCGGAAAAATTTGGACAGGCAAAAACGACCATACGGAAGTCGATTTTGTGGTGCAAATGCCAAAAGGCGAAATAGAGTATTATCAAGTGGCATGGTCTGTTTCCAATGCCGACACATACCAAAGAGAAATCACACCACTAAAAAACATAAAAGATAATTACAAAAAAATTATTCTCACAGCCGATCATCTTGATTTAGATGAAAACGGAATAAATGTGCTTAATGTAGAAAAGTGGTTGTTGGAGTAAAATACGGTTTACTTATGCCGCTATTTTATAGCACCACCCACTCCGCATCGTCATAGCGCCTCAACCACGACAGTTGCCGCTTGGCGTAACGGCGCGAATTGCGTTTGATGAGCGTGATGGCTTCCGGTAACGAAATTTTGTTGTCCAAATAATCAAACAATTCTCGGTAGCCCACTGTTTGCAAGGCATTCAGGCGGCGATAGGGCAATAGTTGTTTCACTTCATCCAACAGCCCCTCGTTCATCATGCTGTCCACTCGCCGGTTGATGCGCTGGTAGAGCACATCTCTATCTCGTTGCAGACCCATCAGTTGCACCTCAAAAAGACGTTGTTTGCGACTGTGCTTGCAAATTTGCGAATAGGGCTGCTTTGTAATAAGGCACACCTCCAAGGCGCGCAGCACGCGGCGGGGATTTTGCAAATCGAGGCTGCTGCTGCAATACACGGGGTCAAGTTGTTGCAAGTTTTGCACCAAAGCCTCTATCCCCTCTCGCTCCAAGCGTTGCTCCAATTGAGTTCGCAGGGCTTCGTCGGCGGGCGGGGTGGCATCCATGCCAAAGCACAAAGCCTCCATATACAAGCCCGAACCTCCCACCAATACTACATTAGAGTATTGCTCAAATAATGTTTGAAGGCACTGCAAAGCATCGTGCTCATACATTCCGGCGGTGTAATTTTGTGCCACAGAGCGCGTTCCAACAAAATAGTGAGGCACTGCGCTCAATTGTTCGAGGGTAGGTTTGGCCACTCCAATGTTCATTTCTTTGTAGATTTGGCGGGAGTCGCAGGAGACAATGGGGCAGTGCAATTTTTGTGCAAGGCTGATGCTGTAATCCGTTTTGCCCACCCCTGTTGCGCCAAAAATTACGAGCAATTTTTTGGGTGCAAGCAGTTCGGTAGGAAACAAAATAGCATCGCTATTCGTCGCCATCGCCGGAGGTATGAGCGTATGTATCAACATCAAAATCGGGCATGGCTTGGTCAAAAATAGATGTTGCATCCTTGCCCGTGTATTGCGGTGGTATTTGTCCTTTTGTAGAATACACAAGAGGATAACTCACCCCCTCATCGGGCTGCTCTATGCCTCGCAATTCTATTCTACACGAGCGGTGATGAAAAGAATCAAATTCATAGAGGTATTGATGAAACTCTGCACGCACAAGACTTCGCACGCTCACTTCGTCCATCAATTCGGTGCCGTTTTGTCCCAATAGCGAAAATGTGCGCTGGGGATTCCATTGCCCATCCACCGCGTGAAATAAGGCTATTGGCGCATTATCGTAGTCCCATTCTTGCTGCAAAAATTGATGGAACTCATACCATGTACTGTTGCCGTCAATGTCTATTTCCTGCACAAAATCGGGCTGCTCGAGCGATGTTATTTTGAAACGAAAAATCATAGAAAACTTACAATTACTACGTTTGAACAATGTTTTTTAACTTGCAAATATACAATAATTTAAAATTTTACGCTTACTTTTTTTGCAAAACAAAAAAAATGATTACCTTTGTTGCGTTCTGATAACAAGAACAAAAATTGACCTTTCGTATAACGGTAGTACATCAGATTTTGGTTCTGAGTGTGTAGGTTCGATTCCTGCAAGGTCAACCAATATGTTTTAGAATTGCTGCAAAGGTAGCAATTCTTTTTTATTTTTATCCATTTTCAATTGTAAAAAATAAACTCTTATTTTTTTGTGTTTCAACAATATTATTATTACATTTGCAAAATGAAATTATACTGCAATATCTAATTTTTTGTTTTATAGTAGCCGATGGAATGCAATAAAATTCAAAACTATTTCTTATTTTATTATGAAAAATTTTTACCTTTTTATAGCCGCCATCTTCTTAGTGGGTGCTTGTAACCCAAAAGAAGAAAACGCCGGCAATCATCCTGCGCTAAAACTCACTGCCACAATGGGGGCTTTTACCTCCCAAGATGCTGCCCTTGCTATCCGTTGGCCCGATGCGGCTACCATAGGGCTTTTTGAGTTCGACACCCGCAGCAATATCTTCACCAACAGCAATCGTCCCATGCTGCTGGGGCAGGGCAAAGGATTGTCCGATGCCCAATTTGAGGGACAGGCGCAGAGCAGCGATGGCTGGTTGGACGACGAAAAGATATTTTATGCCTACTATCCCTACAATCAAACGCAGACAATGGCAAGCGCAGTAACTTTTGCTGTTCCTACCAAGCAAACTATGAGCGCGGGCGATTCGTTGGCACATCTGGTGGACGGTCTTTTTATGACCTCCACTTCTACTATTGCCGCAGGGCATGCCTCTGAGGCGGCACTCACACTCGCTCCGGCTACCACAGCCCTGTTTTTTGAAATTATCAACCAGACCACCACCCCCTTGCCCATAGATACAGTGAAGATGGCGGTGAGCGGTGCTTATTTGTATAAGTCGGGCACCTATAATTTTCGCCAAAATGCTTACAATTTTACAACAACAGACCAGACGAGCAATATCACTTTGAAATTTGACCAAATCGCTACCTTGGCTGTGGGCGAAAAAATCAGATGTGCCATCACCCTTTTCCCATTGGAGATTCCGCAGGGAGGTTCGTTGGACTTGGAGATATACACCAACAATAGGATAGCCTTGGCATCAAAGGTTGCCGAATTGGCACCCATGGTTTTTGACGCGGGCAAACTTTATACTGCATCGGTGGTTATTGACTCTGCAGCCTTTAACGCTGCCATTGCGTTGCCTGAGAGGCAAAATTCATTTATAATTGCGCCAAGAAACGACGGCGAAGACGCTTTATTTACTATACCGGTGAGCCGCGTCAACGAATTTTGGCGCACTGCCGACCTGTCCAAGGTTATTGGCAATGACGATAATTGGGTTGTCGAGATAATTTGGCAGGACTTTGACCTCGCCGGCAACGATGTGCTCACCATTACGCCCGGCAAGGAGCGCGGCAAAGGTCCTCTCTCACGTTTTGGCTTAACGCTCAAGAAGTACCCTGCCGACCAGTGGGGCAATGCTGTGGTGGGCGTGCGCAAAGCGGATAATGACGGCAACCCCACCAGCGACTACCTTTGGAGTTGGCATGTGTGGGTAAGCGATTTTGATGCAACAACCACAACCAACATCGTTACTTATCCAACGTCCGGTAAAATAGGCATGAATCGCAACCTTGGAGCAAAAAATGCAACCAAAGGAAATGTGGGTGCATTGGGATTGATGTACCAGTTTGGACGCAAAGACCCCTTCCCGGGTGCCGTGTCCACCAATGTGGGCACTACCGCTAAGGCTGCAACAACTAATTCGACATCGTGGACCACCGTGGATCCCGACATCGGTGGAACGTTTGCTTACACAAACCAACACCCGACCACATTTGTTACCGCCATAACGGACGCATCAACCTGTTTGAATACTACTGTTGCCAAAGAGATAAATCGTGGCAGTTGGTATCAGCAACCCTCCGGAGACAATGCGTGCCTTTGGGCATGGAATCAGACAACAGTCAAAAGCATCAACGACCCATGTCCCAAAGGCTGGAAAGTGCCCGACAACACCAACGCCGAAGGTAACGCCGCCAATGCTGCCAATCAAACGTGGTTTGGCTTTACTAACGCAAACTGGACTTATGATCCCACAAATAGAGGACGCATATTCAATAACGATTGGTGGCCAATGGCAGGATGGCTCGACCCTTTTACAGGAGAACCTATGGAGGTGGGCACCGCCATCTATATGGTATCAACACGTTCGGGGACTCCTAATGGAACCACCGTGGTTAATGCTATGAGTTTCGGTCTTTATGGAGACGCCAGCACTACCGTCACTCCCCGGTACGGCAATATCCGTCAAGCCGCTGGGGCTTCTGTGAGGTGTGTGCGTTTTACGCCGGACGATTAATAATGGAGAACCCGAAGGGTTGAATATGAAACCTGAAACTTGAAATTTTGAAACTCTTGTCTTTTGCAATTTTTGAACCATAAAATATATGAAAAAAATTACACATTGTTGGTTGGCATTCACCTTATTGGTGACACCATTGTTGTTGCAAGCACAACAAGACCTCTATATTTCGGGTATGGTAACCGACGGCAATAGCGAACCTGTGATTGGGGCTACTGTGGTGGTCAAAGGCACTTCTGTGGGCACAAGTACGGGCATCAACGGCGATTACAATATCTCTGCGCCTACTGATGCTACTTTGGTATTTTCTTTTATAGGAATGGGTACCCACGAGGAGCGTGTTGGCGGTCGCGCGCGCATTGATGTTCACATGAGTGAAAATACCCAAGAAATTGATGAAGTTGTGGTGGTGGGCTATGGCACTGTCAAAAAATCGACTATGGTGGGTGCCGTGGGCACTATTTCGTCAAAGGAAATCGAAAAACGTCCGGTAACGAGTGTGGGCGCGGTGCTCTACGGCGCCTCTCCGGGCTTGTTGGCTACCTCGGCAACAGGCATCCCCGGCGACGACCCGAGTGTCCGCATTCGCGGTTTTGGCACTGTCAACTCGTCGAGCGCACCCATCACTGTGGTGGACGGCGCGATATTTGAACTTTCGTTGCGCACCATTAACCCGCAGGACATTGAGAGCATCAGCATACTCAAAGATGCCGCCGCCACTGCCATTTACGGAGCACGCGGCGCCAACGGCGTGATAATGATTACCACCAAAAAGGGGCGCAACGCCAAACCAACCTTTACGGTGAACGTACTGCAGGGTTTCAATATGCGCTTTCTTCCCGAAATGGACAAGGCATCGCCGCAAGATTATTACCAATTGATGTACGAAGCCAGCCGCAATAGTATGTACTTCAACTCTACCTATAATATGGATATGAGCACCGCCAACCAATTTGCGGCACTGGGCGGAACGTATCACATTAACGAAAAGGACTATACTTTTAATAGTATCTACCAAGAATTAGGAAGTTTCAATCCATTTTACGGCATCGACAACAACGAAATTATTGACCCTGCCACCGGACAACTCAACCCCGCAGCCACGCGCCTCAAATGGGGCGATGACCTCGACTGGATGAGTCCCATGGCGCATGTGGGCAAGCGTAGCGATATATCGCTGTCGGCAGGCGGCGGCACCGACAAAAGCGACTACTATCTCTCGCTCAACTACCTCAACGACGAAGCGTGGATGAAACGCAGTTTCACCAATCGTATGTCGGCACGTGCCAACATCAATTTTTCGCCCACAAAATGGTTGCGCTTGGGCACCAATCTTTCGGGCAGTTTGGTCAATTCTTTCAACGCCTCGTGGGCGGGCGACGGCACCGACAATCCGTTTTATACGGCACGCAACATGGGCTCTATCTATCCCGTTCACCTGCACAACCAAATTACAGGCGACTACATCCTCGATGCCAACGGCAACCCAATATATGATGTCGGTGGACAGATTATTGACGGAGTTGCCTATCCGAGACGCATTGCCACAAGCGGCAACCGCAACGTAGTGGCAGAATTGTTCCTCAATGATGCGCAATACAAACGCGTCTCGTTGCAGACACGCAGTTACGTCGACTTTTTGGTATGGGACGGAATCAAGGTTACTCTGAGTGCCAATATAGGCTATAGCCCCTATTCCGGTCACGGTTATACATCCAACAAAATTAGTATCAACCCCGATGGCAGGCTTTTGTTAACCGAGCGCACCAACGCATCCAACACCTACCAGCAGTTGGTTGCCTACGACAAAACTTTTGCCGAAAAACACTCTATCAGCGTGGTGGCAGGGCACGAAAGTTTTCAGAGTTACGAAAAGCAGGTGAGCACTGCCCGCCAAGGTCAGATAACAGATGGCAACCCCACCGACCTTCCTAACTACACTACTATCTCCACCGCTAATAGTACTTTTACCGAACTTCGCTCCGAGGGCTATTTGTCGAGGGTCAATTATTCGTATGACCAAGGGCTTTATTCCATTGAAGGCTCCTATCGCCGCGACGGCACATCCAAATTCTATCGCGATGTGCGCTGGGGCAATTTTTGGTCGGTGGGAGCAGGATGGAATATCGCCCGCGAGGGTTTTATGAAGGTCATAGCACCTTGGGTGGATATTCTCAAATTGCGCAGTTCGTATGGCACCAACGGCAACTTACAAGGCATTGGCAATTACAATTGGCAAGATGTGTACATGCTCAACCACAACAACCAAAGCGAGCCCGGCTACCTGATGGACCCCTCTGAAGCCAACCGCGCCCTCACTTGGGAAAAACAATCTCAGTTTTCTATTGCATTCGACTATGCGTTTTTGAAATCACGCATCAAAGGCTCGGTGGAGTACTTCGACAAGTCGAGCCTCGACCTGTTGTTCAACGTGCGCCAGCCGGCTTCGACCGGTATGACCTTGCAACCGCAAAACATAGGCTCGCTCTACAATCGCGGCTGGGAGTTTGAAATTTCGGGCGATGTAATTCGCACCTCAACGCTAACATGGAACGTGGGACTTACGGCTGCCACATTGACCAACCGCATCACCAAAATGCCTGAGGATAATCCCGAACTCATTTCCGGTAGCAAAAAATTGATGGCGGGACATTCGATATACGATTTTTGGTTGCGCGAATACTATGGCGTTGACCCGCGCGACGGCGCGCCTGTTTATCACCTTGACCCCGCACAAACCTGGACCGAAGGCACCTGCCGCATCATGGCCGACGGCACGCAGGTTACCACCGACGTTGGCAAGGCGCTTTACAACTATGTGGGCACTTCTATCCCCGACCTCTACGGTACCGTGAGCACAGCAGTGTATTGGCAGGGTTTTAGCCTCAGTCTGCGCTTTGGTTACCAAATTGGCGGCAAGGTATATGACAACATTTACGCTAACCTCACCAATGCGGGGCGCTTTGGCTATGCTATCCACGCGGACATGATGCGCCGCTGGCAGCAACCCGGCGATGTTACAGACATCCCGCGTATGGACAACGCCAATTATAGTATCTATACCTCCGCTTCCACGCGCTACTTAAAGGATGCTTCGTATTTGACGCTCAACACGGCAACACTTTCTTATAGTTTTCAAAGCAAAGTGCTTGAAAAGTTAAGGCTGAGCGCGCTGGGAATAAATTTGAGCGGTGAAAATCTTTTACTTTTTTCTTCACGCAAAGGCTTGAATCCGATGGAGAGTTTTGCAGGAACAACATCGCAAGGCTACAGCCCCAGCCGTGTTATCACACTTGGACTAAATTTAACATTCTAAAATAATGAAAAAACTAATCAGTATTGTACTCTTGGGAGCAATCACAGTGGTGATTCCATCGTGTGATAAAGATTTTATGGAACTATCTCCCCACGATGCCATCGACAAGGAATTGGCATTTGTTTCCACCCAAAGTGCGATGGGTGCGCTCAACGGCATTCATCGACTGATGTACGAAAAGTTCAATGACGACCAACCCAGCGGCGGGCATGGCATCATTATGCACATGATGGATTTGTTGGGTGAAGACATGCCCTTGCATGCAAGACCTAACACGCTCGGAGGTTTTTATCAGTGGACGAGCCCCGGTATCGAAACCGGTGCCGAAACCGCATTGGTGTGGCAGTTCTACTACAGAATCATTGCCAATACTAACCTGATTATCGGCAACATAGACGCTGCCGAGGGAACTCAGGCTGAGCGCGATATGATAAAAGGGCAGGCATTGGTGTATCGTGCATGGGCGCATTTTATGCTGGTGCAGGTGTATGGCAAACGCTACGACCCCAAGGGTACCAACGACAATCTTGGTGTACCCATTATGACTTTTGAATCGCCGGAGTCCAAAGCCCGCAACACTGTGGCAAAAGTTTATACTCAAATCAACATCGACCTTGATACCGCTATTGTGCGGCTCGCAGGTTACAAACGCCTCAACAAGTCGCATCTTGACCAGTCGGTGGCTCGCGGCATCAAGGCACGTGTGTTGCTCACTCAAGGACAGTGGGAAGATGCCGCCAAAATGGCTGACCTTGCTGCCACAGGCTACCCCTTTATGCCTGCCGCCGACCACACCAAAGGCTACAACGATTACGCCAACGTTGAGTGGATGTGGAGCAGCAAAATACAGATGGACCAAAACATCACTTTTTCCGGTTTCTTTGGTTATATGGGCTGCAACCACAACGGACGCGCCACCAAAGAGTATCCAAGAATGATTAACAGTACGCTCTACAATCAAATTGCCGCTACCGACGTGCGCAAAGGCAAACTGTGGATTCCCGATGGCGCGACCAATCCGTCGGTGGTAACTCCCACCGGAAGCACCGACGTAAGATTGAACTATATGCAGCAGAAATTCAAAGCCGAAGACAACTCTACTGCCGGCACCGGTTGCGTGCCCTATATGCGTGTTGCCGAAATGTATTTGATTGCCGCCGAGGGCTATGCCCGTGCCGGAATGAACAATACCGCCCGCAGTAGGCTCCACTCACTCATGGTTACGCGCAACAACCCGTCCTATCCAACCAGCCTTAACTCCGGCGACTTGCTTGTACAAGAAATACTCACCGCCCGCCGCATAGAGTTGTGGGGCGAGGGATTTCGTTGGCTCGACCTCAAGCGCCTCGACCTCCCGCTCGACCGCAGCAGCAGCAGTGCCGCTAATACTGTAGCATCGGCGGCTATGACTACAAGCGTTCCTGCGGGCGACGACCGCTGGCAGTGGAAGATACCCAAAAATATAGAATTAAATGCCAATGATTTAATTGTACAAAATCCATAAAATTATGAAAAGAACAACATATTATTTGTGCAGCCTCGCTGTGGCTTGCCTCTTTGCACTCGTCGCGTGCGCAGACAAAGAAAACGACAACTACAGTCCGCCCACGTGGAGCAAAACCTTTTTTCCGTTGAGCGAATGGAGTGTTGCCAGCCCCATCAAGTACGGCTACAAAGCCGACACCCGCGACACGCTGGATGCCTTTTTGAATGTAAGCGCCCACGCTGTTACAGGGCTGGTGGTGATTGTTGGCGGCGAAATGATATACTCGTGGGGTGCTATCGACAAAACCGACATCAGCCCCTCCGGAACAGGCGGCTATCTTGCCTCTGCCCGCAAAAGCATTCTTTCGATGATTTATGGCAAATATGTGGACAACGGGACAATTGATTTGACAAAAACCATTGGAGAATTGATTGACACGGGTATGATTCCCGACGATGTGGGCGGGCTATTGCCCATTGAGAAAAAGGCGACTGTGTTCGACTGCATTACCGCTCGTTCGGGAGTCTATCACTTAGCCTCAAACACAGGCGACGACCGTGCCATAGCCCCGCCGCGCGGCAGCCAAGAACCCGGCACCTACTTTTTGTACAATAACTGGGATTTCAACGTCAGCGGCAACATCTTTGAGGCGTTTACCGGAAAAAATATCTATGATGCGCTGGGCACCGACATTGCCGTGCCCATTGGTATGGAGGATTGGGACCGCAGCCGTCAGTCCAAAGGAGGAACGGCAGCCATCTCTGTTTATCAGGCTTATCACTTCTATCTATCGGCACGCGACATAGCCCGATTGGGATACTTGATGTTGCGCGGCGGCAATTGGAACGGCACGCAAGTCATTCCGGCGGATTGGTGCGCACAATCCACTGCTGCCTACACGCCGGTGAGTGAAATGATACCCATCAGTGCCCGCACTCAATCGTGGGGCTACGGCTATATGTGGTGGGTGTGGGACGGACCTGCCAACCGCGACGCCTTCAAAGGCGCCTATTCGGCAAAAGGTGCCGGCGGTCAGTACATCACCGTGCTCCCTGCTCTCGACATGGTAGTAGCCCAAAAACGCAATGCGGATTTTCTGGGCGGCACATCTAGTTCATCATCTATTTATAACACTTATTCTGAGAACAGTTACCTGCAATTTTTGCGCCTAATAGCAGCACAACAAGAGAAACCCAACTATCTTAACTAATTGAGAGTTGAGAATGGAGAATTGAGAATATGAAACTTGAAACTTGTACGGGCGGGTTTGAAACCCGCCGCCTACGATTGAAACTTGAAACCTGAAACCTGAAACTTTGAAACTCTTAATAAATAACCTATGAACCGAAGAGATTATCTAAAAACATTGGCTGCACTCACTGCCGCTACAGCAGTGGGCGGCTCGGCGGTGGGCTGTGTTGGCAAAACCGGCAGGTCTGTCAAATTTGGTGGTGGCAAAATGGTGATGCAAGTAACTCCCATCGAGTTGCAAATGCGGCATACGTTCACCATTTCGGGCTTTTCGCGCGATGTAACCCCTTCGATACTTGTCAGCATCACCTACGATGGTGTTACCGGCTACGGCGAAGGCGGGCTGCCGCCGTATATGGTGGGTCAAAATCACGAGACGGTGCAAAAGTTTTTGAGCAAAGTCGATTTATCGCAATTTGCCGACCCTTTTCAGTTGGACGATATTTTGACTTATGTTGATAAAATTGACGAGGGTATGACTTGCGCCAAGTCTGCTGTTGACATTGCGCTGCACGATTTGATAGGCAAACTGCTGGGTGTTCCGGTGTGGAAATGGTTTGGCTACACTGCCTCCAAAACGCCCGATACCTCTTTCACTATCGGCATCGACACTGAGGAGGTTGTCCGCAAAAAAACCGAAGAGGCTGCGCCCTACAACATCGTCAAAGTCAAGTTAGGAATTGACGAGGCTACCGACAAAAAACTCATCGAAACCGTCCGCAGCGTTACCAATAAGCCGCTGTTGGTGGATGCCAATCAAGGTTGGAAAACCAAAGAGTTGGCGCTCGATATGATACATTGGCTCAAAGAGCGCGGCGTGCTCATGGTGGAGCAGCCGATGCCCAAAACCGTGTTTGACGATATGGCGTGGGTAACAGAGCGTTCGCCGCTACCCACTTATGCCGACGAGTCGTGCCAACGCCTGCGCGACGTGCCGCGCTTGCACGGTGTGTTCAACGGCATCAACATCAAACTGATAAAGTGCTCGGGCTTGTACGAGGCACGCAAAATGATTTCTACGGCAGAAGCGCTCGGCATGCGAGTGATGATAGGCTGCACCACCGAAACATCGTGCGCCGTATCGGCAGCAGCGCAACTATCGCCGCGCGTAGATTTCGCCGACCTCGACGGTCCCTTGCTCATAGCCAATGATTATTTTGAAGGCTATAATGTTGTCAATGGCAAAATCACATTGAACGAGCGACCGGGGATAGGGATTTTACCAATTAACAATTAACAATGGACAATGAACAATGAACAATGGACAATGAACAATGAACAATGGACAATGGATAATGAACAATGGATATGCGACAACCCGATAGGGTTGAATGTGAATAACCGTAGGTTTTAACCTATGGACAAAACGAACAAACCAACAACCAACCCGTAGGGTTGAATTTGAAACTTGTACGGGCGGGTTTGAAACCCGCCGCCTACGATTGAAACTTTAAAACTTTTAAAACCTATGAAAAAATTTTTTCTACTACTGCTGGCAATATCCAGCATAACCATCGGCAATGCCGCCGATGCCCCTGTGATATACCCTTCGCCCGATTGGACAAAGGTTGCACCGGAAAAGTATAACTACGATGCGAACAAACTTAAGCAGGCTCGCAAATATGTGGTGGATAGTATGAAGACCACCGGACTGATGATTGTTGTGGGCGGCGAGGCTATTTTTGAGTATGGCAGCCTTACGCGCATCAGTTACATTGCCTCGTGCCGCAAAAGCGTGCTGGCGATGTTGTATGGCAAGTATGTCGAAAACGGTAAAATTGATTTGTCGCGCACGATGGCAGATTTGGGCATCGACGACATCGGCGGGCTGCTGCCGATAGAAAAGCAGGCTACTATTGGGCAACTCATCACTGCCCGAAGCGGCGTCTATCACGATGCCTCCAACCCCGGCGACGATGCCAGCCGCCGCCCGCCGCGCGGCAGCAAACAGCCCGGCGAGTATTACCTCTACAACAATTGGGATTTCAACGCCGCCGGAACCATATTTGAGCAACTGACAGGCAAAAATATCTACAAAGCCTTGAAGGATGACATCGGTCGCCCTATCGGTATGCAGGACTATGAGTTGGACAACCAAAAAAAGGGCGGCAACCTTGCGGTATCAAAGTTTCCGGCTTACCACTTTTACCTCTCCACGCGCGATATGGCGCGCATAGGCTACCTAATGTTGCGTGAGGGAAAGTGGAAAAACAAACAAGTGGTTTCATCACAGTGGGTGAAAACGATTACTACCGCCGTAACTCCCAAGAGCCAAATGAACGCCATCACCCCCGCCCGCGACTTGCACGAATACGGCTATATGTGGTGGCTGTTCAAGGTGGATGATGTGCCTGCACTCAAAGGCGCCTACACCGCCTGGGGTGCAATGGGGCAGTACATTACCGTTATTCCCGAATTGGATATGGTGGTGGCGCACAAAACCGATGCCGTCTATGACCGCAGAACCTCATTTGACCATTATTACAAATTGTTGAAAATGATTATAGACGCAAAACAATAAGGTATCGATATTTATTTTTATTCAACAAATTTGAAATTTATGTTTATTTATGTTAAATAGTATTAAATTGTAACAAAACACACCATAAAAATAACAGATTGTAACTAAATGCATAAATGCTGTAAAATAACTTCTCAGTTTCTTGTGTTTTTCAACAATATTATTACTACCTTTGCAAAATCAAATTATACTGCGAATAGGAAACAATTTTTATCTTATGACTACACTTACAGTTATACCTAATCAAAATGCGTACATTCCCGATTTGGAAAAGTATCTATCACGCTCTGCGTGGATAGATAGGGTTATTGTTAATGATGCTCCTGTGAATGATTTCAAAAAGTTTAACGCAGAAACAATACAAGTGATAGAAGATTCTATAGCAGGTAAAAATTTGACAAGTTTTGATAGTTTTGAGGATTATCTGAAACAAATGAAAATTAACGTAGAGCAAGCCAAAGATGTACCAATTGAAGACTTCCAATAAGTATGACAAAGAATACGTTTTGGCATCCAAGCGAGGGTTGGATATATCTTTGTTGGATGAAGTGGTTATGCAATTAGTGAAGGGTAATGTTTTAGATGCACGGTATAAAAATCACAAGTTGTCGGGGGATTATGAAGGTTGTTATGAGTGCCATATAAAACCTGATTGGTTGTTGATTTATCGTAAAAACGAAACGGATTTGGTGTTATTGCTTATGCGAACAGGTACACACAGTGATTTATTTTAAGAAAATTGTCTAATTTAAACTTGAAACTTTAATCTTTAATTTAATTTATTATGAAAACACTCAAAAAAACAGGATCTCTCCTCCTCTGTTGCCTGCTTGCTTCTGCGGCGGCTACGGCGGAAAACGATACGCTGTATGTGGCTGCAAAAAGCGGCACAGTACAGACGTATCCGGTTAGTAACGTCATCGGTTTGACGTTTACAGCAACCGATTTGGTAGTTAACTTCAAGGCAGGTGAGCCGCAATCGGTCTCGTTGACCGATTTGAGAGGCTTTGCGCTCAATGACTTTACGCTGATTCCGGTCAACTTTGGCGCAGTGCCTGACGGGATTACGCTTTATGTAGCCGCAAAGTCTGCCGTTGGCCAATTGCCCGCATCTGCTCTAACGTCAGGTGCCAAATTGAAAAGCGGCACTGTCCTAAGCCTTGTAGCACTGCCCGCCGATTCGGTGGGCGCCATCAAAGTCAATGGCGTGGAGCAAACATTAACCGGCGCCTCACTACCGGCATCGGGAGAAAAGGTAAAAGCCTGCGAGTACACGCTTTTGGCAAGCATTACCTCTATAGAGGTAACAAAATCTGCAGGCGGCAATTCCACCACAGGCATTGCCTCTGCTGCCGATGCTGCGGCAATAAGTGTATATCCCAATCCTGCGGGCGACTTGGTTACCGTTGCCGGCGAGCACAACATCACAAGCGTAGCCTTGTATAACTTGGCAGGACAAAAGTTGTTGCAACTTGAGGCTGCCAATGTAAACACGGTTACCGTGCCCTTGGTGGGTTATTCTGCAGGAATTTACCTCTTGCAAATCACCACCGAAAAAGGAATCGTTACCAAAAAAGTTGTTAAAGATTAATTTACTCCGTTAGGAGTTCAACAACATTGACAACAACCTATTTTCTATTGATATGTAAGCCCTACGGGCTAAAAAAAAATGTGAAACGTCAATTATGAATTGTGAATTATGAATTGTAAATTATCATTTAAATTTAAAATATTATGAAAAAAAATTACAACCCCATCAAGGCATTGTTCCTTGTTTGTTTTGTGTTGTTTGCAGTGGCAACAATATGGGCGGAAACCAATTATTACATTTATTCCCCTGCCCAAGCAGAAAGTACTCAACCCGGCACCACCGACTCTGTAAAAGTGGAAGGCAGCAGCCTTAAATTTTACAATGCAGGCACTGCTGCCGACGTCCCTTTGTCGGATGTCAAAAAGATTACCTTTGAGCAATGGCTCATTTCGTTGGTGCCTGCCGAAGTAACAGGAAGACTTGTT
>BNTQ01000059.1 GCA_025996715.1 Bacteroidia bacterium
CGCCATCAAATATAAGCACTACGGGCGTTGCACGCAAGAGTTAGTGGCACACGTGGCCACCCGCCCCGACGACGAAATGCGCCGCAATTTGGTACGCGCAGTGGGCAACCACATGAAGCGAGCCTATTTGGTGTGGAACAAGGATGTTGTGAGCGATGATATTATTTTTAAAGACATCGAAACGCTGAGTGGCGGAAAGTTGCAAAAAGAAGAAGGGATGTCGCTATCGGTGGGCAACTACAATTCGTCCAATTCGCAAAAAGGAAGTGGTGGTAGTGCTCCCAGCCGTCGCAACGATAAGCAACAACAACGTTCAAAAGACCGCAAACGGCTATCATCTCATTGAAATAATTAGCAACTAACCATTAATAATTAAATTATTTGATGAAACTATTATCTGGAAAAACAGCACTCATCACGGGTGCAGCGCGCGGCATAGGCAAATCTATTGCCTTCAAATTTGCCTCCGAAGGTGCCAACATTGCCTTTACGGATTTGGTCATTGACGACAATGGCAAAAACACAGAAGTGGAACTTGCCGCTTTGGGTGTCAAAGCCAAAGGCTACGCCTCCAACGCCGCCTTGTTTGAGGAAACTCACAATGTGGTGGGCGACATTGCCAAAGAGTTTGGCAGCATTGATATTTTGGTCAACAACGCCGGCATCACCAAAGACGGTTTGCTGTTGCGTATGACCGAATCGCAGTGGGATGCCGTTATCAATGTCAATCTCAAGTCTGCCTTTAACTTCACACACGCCGTGGCACCCATCATGATGCGGCAAAAAGCAGGCAGCATCATCAATATGAGTTCGGTGGTGGGCGTGAGCGGCAACGCCGCGCAAGCCAACTACGCTGCCTCAAAGGCAGGATTGATAGGTTTGGCAAAATCGGTAGCCAAAGAATTGGGGTCGCGTGGAATCCGCGCCAATGCTATTGCTCCGGGTTTCATCATAACCGATATGACCAATCAGTTGAGCGAAGAAGTCAAAGCCAAATGGGCCGAAACCATTCCGTTGCGGCGCGGCGGCACTCCCGACGATGTTGCCAATGTGGCGTTATTCCTCGCTTCCGACCTGTCAAGTTATGTGAGCGGACAAGTTATTCACGTGTGCGGCGGAATGAATATGTAATCATTTATTTTTTCGTATGAAAAAAAAATCTACTACTTATTGGATTGTAATAGTGTTGCTGGCATTGCTATTGGGAGGATTGATAGTGGTGTATGTGCAGCAGCGCAACCGCTTTGATGCTATCCAAATGCAGTTTGTGGCAGAGCGCGATAGCCTCACTGCGCACCTGCGCAATATGCAGGTGGAGTACGAAAATATGCGCATCGACAATGAGGAAATTGCAGAGGAGTTGGAGTTGGAAAAGAAAAAAATACGGGTGTTGATACAAAAAATGCACACCGCCGAGCAAATCAACTACAACAAAATTCGCAACTACGAAAAAGAAACCAACACCTTGCGTGCCATTATGCGCAATTACATTCATCAAATTGATTCGTTGAACACTTTGAGTCAAAAATTGTTGGCCGAAAACAAAGAAGTGAAGCAGTCGCTGCACGAAACACGGCAACAGAATGAGGTGCTGGCTGCCGAAAAGAAAGTGCTGTCGCAACAAGTAGAAATAGGCTCACGTCTCATCATCCGCAACCTCGAAGGCGAGGGGCTCAACAGCCGCGACAAATCCACCAAACAAGCCTCTCGCACCAAAAAAATAAAAACTTGCTTTACCATCAATGCCAACTCTATAGCGCAAGCAGGTGCTCGGTTTGTATATGTTAGCATTGTGGATGGCAATCAAAAAGTGCTCACAAAATCTATCAACCAAACGGTGGAAATAGAAGGCAAAGAGGTGCTTTACTCGGCACGGCGCGAAATTGATTTTACAGGCGAAGAGGTCGAAACCTGTGTTTACTTTGATGCCGGCGACGATAAACTTCTCAAAGGAAAGTACGAAATACAAGTGTTCATGGATGGCTACAATGCCGGTATGGTCGAGTTTTTGTTGAAATAGTGTAAATTAAAGTTTTTGTTTTTTACAAAAAATGCGTTACCTTTGCAGGTTATGAATTATCGATATGACATATTCAAAGTAGGTGCTTTGTTTGTTTTGCTGGGATTTTGCTCGTGCAATAAGACAGAAAAATTGCTCAAAAATCCGGATTTTGCGTTCAAATACAAGGAGGCAAATCGCTTTTACGAAAAACAAAAGTTTGACAAAGCCGCGCTCTTGTACGAAAACGTGCATCCTTTTTATCGCAATAGCAACAAAGATGACACGATTACCGTACAATTGGCACGCTGCTACTATCAGCAACGCAATTACGAAATGGCCGAATACCATTTTGGGTATATCCAGCAAAGGTTTCCGCGTAGTCCGTTTGTCGAAGAGGCCGATTATCGCATTGCACAATGTAGTTACCATCGTGTGCAGCGCGCCCAATTAGACCAGTCCAACACAATGCAAGCCATTCAACGACTGGAATACTATTTGAGCAGGTATCCTAATAGTGAATACTCTTTTGAATGCGAAGAGCAGCGCGAAAAATTGGAAACACAAATTGCCTACAAAGCCTACCTGAATGCCAAACTTTACTATCAGATGGAGCAATACAAAGCGGCAGTGGTGTCGCTCAAAAATGGGCTCAAACAATATCCCAACTCGCCGTATCGCGAAGAGTTATTATTTTTGATATTCAAATCCAGTTATTTGCACGCCAAAAATAGCGTGCACAGCAAACAGCAAGACCGTTACCAATCGTCGGTGGACGAATACTTGAACTTGATTAGCGAGTATCCTGCCTCGCAATATAAAAAAGAAGCAGAGCAAATTTATGCCAACGTTGTGAGCCAATTGGCGCGATTTAATTAGGAATTATGTATTTTTAATTTTGATAAAAAATTTATTATGGACTTCAAAAAAATCAACACTACCACCACGACTATTACTCGTGATATGAGTCAATTTGCGGCGCCCGAAAATCTTTACGAATCGGTTGCCATTATTGCCAAGCGTGCCAACCAAATTGCGATGGAGATAAAGCAAGAACTCAACAGCAAATTGGATGAGTTTTCTAACTACACCGACACCTTGGAGGAAGTGTTTGAAAACAAAGAACAGATAGAGATTTCGCGCTTTTACGAACGTTTGCCAAAACCCTCTTTGATGGCTACACAAGAGTTTTTGGACAAAAAAATCTACGTTCGCAGACCGGTGGTCAAATAATTTTATTTGTCCACAATATGCTTCAAGGACAAAAAATTCTCTTGGGTATCACAGGAGGCATTGCAGCCTACAAGTCGGCAGTTTTGTTGCGTTTGTTGGTCAAACAAGGCGCCTCTGTGCGGGTGGTAATGACCCCTGCTGCCAAGCAGTTTATGGCGCCGCTCACTATGGCTACCCTTTCCAAAAACATTGTCCCCACCGAATTTTTTAATCCCGAAAACGGCGAATGGAACAGCCACATTGCCTTGGGCGAATGGGCAGATTGGTTGGTGATAGCCCCTGCTACCGCCAACACGCTCGCCAAAATGGCAAATGGCATTGCCGATAATTTGTTGCTCACGACCTATCTTTCGGCAAGATGTGAAACCTTGGTGGCACCCGCTATGGACGGCGAGATGTATGCTCACGCAGCCACTCAACGCAATTTGGCTACCCTCGCGCAAGACGGAGTGCACTTTGTGGCACCCGCTGTGGGCGAGTTGGCAAGCGGCTTAGAGGGAATAGGACGAATGGCAGAACCCGACGAAATACTGCAAAACATTGTGCAGTGGGTGCAAAAAAAAAAATTGTGGAGCCACAAAAAAATCCTCATCACAGCAGGACCCACGTTTGAAAACATAGACAGTGTGCGGTTTATAGGAAATTCTTCTTCGGGCAAAATGGCTTACGCATTAGCAGAAGAATTGGCGCATCGCGGAGCACAGGTGCAATTGGTTTCGGGACCCGTTAGTTTGCAGCCGCACCACACCAACATTACCTTGCACAAAGTTCGTTCGGCAAAAGAAATGCTGGCTGCCTGCACCGAAAAATTCCCCACTTGCGACGTAGCCATATTGGTGGCAGCCGTAGCCGATTACACACCTACCCAAACCTGTTCCACCAAAATAAAACGCGAAAAAGCCGATTGGCAACTCACACTCACACCCACAGAGGACATTGCCGCCACACTTGGAAAACTCAAAGCGAAACAGCAATTGTTGGTGGGCTTTGCCTTAGAAGACCAAAACGAAATAGCCAATGCACAGCAAAAGTTGCAAACAAAAAATTTGGATATGATTGTGCTCAACTCGCTCAACGACAAAGGTGCAGGATTTGAGCAAGCCACCAACAAAATTACCATCATCGACAAGCACGGCAACATTACGCCCTATCCCTTGAAATCAAAAACGGCAGTAGCCGGCGATATTGCCGACAAACTGTTGCAGATGATGGAGGGGTAATAACTTGTGCTAATCAAAGGCACGAGTAAAAATTTATGCAAATATCTTCATCGCAATGACGGCGCAGGCCTCTGCATCTGCCAAAGCATGATGGTGGTTGCGCAAATCAAAACCACAATAGGCTGCAACCGTGTGCAGTTGGTGGTTAGATAAGATGCTGCCAAAAGTACTCCGCGAAGCACGGCAGGTGCAATGAAATGTGTAGTTGGGGTATGCTATGCCGTAGGCATTGTGCGTTGCACGCAGGCAACCTTCGTCAAAAGGGCTGTTGTGCGCCACAAGCGGCAAGCCTGCAATGCGGGGCGCAATGGCAGCCCACACTTCGGGAAAGGTGGGCGCGCTATCGGTATCTGCACGCGAAATGCCGTGTATTTCGTCGGTAAACCGACGCACATAATAGTTGGGCGTGGGACAAATTAAGTGATATAGTTTGTCCGCTATTTGCCCATCCTTTACAATTACCACACCCACACTGCAAATGCTGGTGGCTTTGTAGTTGGCAGTTTCAAAATCAATGGCTGCAAAATCTTTCATACAAAAATAAAATTAAATTTCTCCGTCCATTTTTCGCAGTTTATTTTTGTCTCTTTTGCGGTCGTAGTCGGTTGCTTTTTTGTGCACCTTGCTTGGAAAGTATCCCTCACGATTGTCCCTGCGCGCCTTGCGGTGCGCCTTGAGATAATCTGCTTCTGTAAAATGTATTGGTTCCATTTTTTTTATCCATTGTTCATTGTAAATTATGTCCATAATCAACCCAGCGTGGAGCAATGCCACAATCTTTATACCATTCCGCCCGCCTCTGCTACTTTGCAAGTTTTATCGCCTAAGGTTTTTTTAATGCCACAAAGTTAGATATTATTTTCAAATAATGGGTTTTATGATATTTTCTGCAAATGTAATATCAACTTGTGCCAAAAGGCTGCAGATGTTGAAAAAAATTACACTTTTTCTTCAAAATGTTGATAACGCACCTGCACTTCTACCCAAAAATAGTCAATATTAAGAATGTCTTGCAAACTCCATTCGGTGTGGTCATAGAGGTCGTGAATGCCATAACCAATGTACTCATCTGCGAGTTCGCCGTTGCTTAATCCATCACAATCGTTATAATTAAACTCTTTTGAAAGATATATAGGGTCATCATCGCTGTGTCCATAAGATAAAACAAATTCGGGTAAAATTGTGTCCAACACAGATACAATGGTATTATACCTTATTCATACAAAAATATCTGATAAATGTATAATATATTGATAACCAACAAGTTGCAATTTTACACTCATAATAATTTTAATTTTGTTACTTACAAAATTTGCATTGCTACAAAAAAAGAATTATCTTTGCCGTCCTTTTGTAAAAATTATTCTAACAATGAAAAAAGACATTCATCCCAGCAACTATCGCCTTGTGGCGTTCAAGGATTTATCAGACGAATCCGTTGTAATTACTAAGTCCTGCGTGAGCACCAAAGAAACCATTCAGGTGGACGGCTTGGAATATCCGCTCTACAAGGTGGAAATTTCGAGTTCATCACATCCTTTTTACACAGGAAAAATGAAATTGGTGGACACCGCCGGCCGCGTGGACAAATATATGAATCGCTACAAAAAGCATTTGGACAACAAAAAAGCCTAATCGGCAGCACCACGTCCATTTTACAAGCAAAACGAGTGATGAGTGCCTTTGTGGGCGGCTTGTCGCTCGTTGTTTTGTGTACTTAACAAACCATTTAGATTTCTATATCATCGCAACTTTGCTCACCATATTAGGACCCACAGCCGGCGGCAAAACTGCTTTGGCAGTGCAGTGCGCCTTGCATCTCAATGGCGAAGTCATTTCGGGCGACTCGCGGCAAGTGTACAAAGGGATGGACATTGGCACAGGCAAAGACTTGTGCGAATTTACGATAGACGGAGTTGCCGTGCCCCATCATTTGATTGACATTGTAGCGGCGGGCTACAAGTATAATGTTTATGAGTATTGCCGCGATTTTAGAGAGGTGTACCATGACATTTGCCATCGCAAGAGGCAACCTATACTATGCGGCGGAAGCGGCTTGTACATTGAGGCTGCCGTGAACCAGTACCACCTGCCGCCTGTGAGCGAAGATACCGCCTTGCGGGAATCGCTTGCCCAGCAAAGCACAGAGCAATTGACCCAAAAATTAGCCTCGTTGCACCCACTGCACAACGTAACGGATACAAGCAGCCGCAAGCGGCTCATACGCGCCATCGAAATTGCTGTGCACGCGCAAAACCAACCACAGCCTACCTCTGCGCCATTGCAAAATGTATATGTGGGCATCGACATTGACCGCAACACCCGCCGCCAGCGCATTACAGCCCGCTTGATGCATCGCTTGCGCAATGGCTTAGTGGAAGAAGTAGAAGCATTGCTCAAAGGCGGCATCTCGGCGGAAACCCTTTGTTATTATGGATTGGAGTACAAATTTGTAACCGAATATCTGCTGCAAAAATTGACCTATTCACAAATGGTAGAGCAACTCAATGTGGCTATTCATCAATTTGCCAAGCGGCAAATGACCTGGTTTAGAGGAATGGCGCGGCGCGGCGCAATCATTCATTGGATAGATGGAAAATTACCTTTGAGTGAGCAATTTTTGCAACTAAAGAAAATGATTTGCATCCCGTAGGGATGGGCAAAGCATTTAGTGGTTGAGAAAAATGTATGATAACTACACTTTCTTCACGATAAAAATGTATTTGTATTGCACTTTTCTCAACTAAAAATTGCTACCTTTGCAAAAATAAGTATGGATAAACAACACAATGCAACATTTTTTTTATCACATAAAACAAAATAAAACTCTGTGCCTTGCGCTGTGTTCTTTGTGCGTAGCGGGTTGCAGCATCAAGTATTCTTTTACGGGGGCGTCTATTGCGCCGGCGGCAAAAACTTTTAGCGTGCAAACTTTTCCTAATATGGCACCTTTGGTGATGCCGTCGTTGAGTGCCAGTTTTACGGATGCGCTCACAATGAAAATGCTTACCAATACTCGTTTGCAGCAAACAGAACAGGATGGCGACTTGGCTTTTGAGGGCGAAATTACCAACTACACTGTTACACCGCAAGCCATTACTGCCGAAGAAATGGCAGCACAAAACAGGCTCACTATTGCGGTGCACGTTAAGTTTGCCAACGCGGCCGACCCCACGCAAGATTTTGACAAAAGTTTTTCGCAATATGAAGATTATCCCAGCGAACAAAACCTGAGTAATGTAGAGGCAGAGTTGATAACCACCATTACCGAAAAATTGGTTGAAGATATTTTTAACGCCGCTGTGGCAAATTGGTAAAGCAATGACCGTAGAAGAATTTTTACATATCGCCCCGCCCGATGCTAATGTTACTTTGCAGCAATTGGAGCAATTGGCACTATTGGCTACACAAAAAGAGTGGTTTGCCGATGCGCAAATTTTGTTGCTCAAAGCAATGAAACAGCACAACTATCCCAATTTTGAGCAACGCTTGGGCTTTGCCTCGCTCTATGCCACCCATCGCGAGCAATTGTCGGCTTACTTGCAAAGTGTGCAAAATCAAGCCCTGCAAGCCAGCCATGCACATCCGGAAAAAGACGATGACCGTGTTGAATGGTTGGACGAATAATCCCCAAAATGGTCATTCATCAACCATTTACAATTTTCTAAACGGCAATTTTACTACCTGAGCAGGCACTAATTTTTCGCGTATTTTGATGCACAGAGGTGTCCCCAATGTTGAGTAGAGAGTTTCGGCATAGCCCAAGCCAATACCTTCTTTGCTCAATGGCGACATTGTTCCGGATGTAACTGCGCCAATTTTGCGCCCTTCGCCATTGCAAATTTCGTAGCCTGCGCGGGGCACTCCGCGCTCCAATAGTTGAAATGCCAATAGTTTGCGTTGTAGTCCTTTTTCTTTTTGTTGCCGCAAAATGTCGGCTCCCAAAAAGTTTTTTGACAATTTGGTAATCCATCCCAAATTGGCTTCCAATGGGGTAATGTCGTCCAAAAGTTCGTGCCCATAGAGGCAATAGCCCATTTCGAGGCGCAGGGTGTCGCGTGCGCCCAAGCCTATGGGGGCTATCCCAAACGCTTTGCCGGCCTGCATCACAGCGTTCCACAATGCAACGGCATTTTGTTTGTCCACATACAACTCGGCACCGCCAGCCCCCGTGTAGCCTGTGGTGGCAAGCAATACATTGGGAATGCCCGCCAGCCTTACTTCCTTAAAAGAGTAGTAGGGCATATCCGTAATGGGTTCATCTACAAGGCTTTGCAGCACTTTCATTGCATTGGGACCTTGCACTGCCAATTGCGCAATTTGCTCCGATATGTTCACCAAATCGGTGCCCACACTCACTCCAAACTGCGGGGCATAGCGTGCAAAATGGGCAAAATCTTTGTCTATATTGGAAGCATTGACCACCAAAAAGTAGTCCTGCTCAGGCTTTACGCAGTATATCAAAAAATCGTCCACCACGCCGCCGTGCTCGTTCATCAGGCAAGTGTATTGCGCTTTGCCTGCGGGCACCTGCGATACATCGTTGCTGGCAAGGTGTTGCAAAAGCGGCAACGACTGCTTGCCTGTGAGACGAAATTCGCCCATGTGGCTCACGTCAAACACGCCCACATTGCGGCACACGCACAAGTGCTCGGCGGTAATGCCGGCGTACTCTATCGGCATTTCATAGCCGGCAAATTCAGCCATTTTTGCGCCCAGCGCACGATGAATTTCGGTAAAAGGGGTCTGTTGCATAATTCAAAATAAAAGATGTAATATAAAATCAATGAATTGAAATCTATCCTAAATTATTGGGGAATTTTTCCGTGTTGATACTCTCCCAATATGGAACAGGAGGCAACGTTTTTGACCACCGAGTGCAATGCCTCGTTGTAGGCGGCAGGGTTGCTCCACTCAACATCCACGTAGAACCAATATTGGTAAGGCTTTCCAATGATTGGAATAGATTGTATTTTGGTGAGATTGATGCCGTGTTGGGCAAAAATGCCCAGCACCTCTGCCAGCGAACCGCTGCGGTGCATCACTTCAAAACACAACGAAGCCTTGTTGTTGCTGCTGCTCTCGTTGGCTTGAGTGCTCAGTACCAAAAAACGTGTAAAATTTTGCTTGTGTGTTTGTATATTTTTTTCTAAAAACGACAAACCATACATTTTGGCAGCCACCTCGCCCGCTACTGCTGCAATGTTTGTAAGTTGTTGCTCGGCAATGAGTTGCGCCGATGCTGCGGTGTCGTGTTTTTCTACTATTTTAATATGAGGCGGCAAAGTTTCTAAATAATTGCGGCACTGCCCAATGGCAATAGGGTGCGAATACACATACTCCAATTGCTCAAAACCCACATTGGGTAAGGTAAGCAGGTGCATTTGAATGTGCAAATAGACCTCGCCAACAATTTTTACTTTGAACTCATTGAGCAGGCTATAATTGGGCAGCAGGCTGCCCGCAATGGTATTTTCGATTGCCATCATCACAAAATCCACCTTGCCTTCTTCGAGCAATTGACACTCTAACTTGAAGGTTTCGCAAGGCACGATTTCGATATCGTTGCCAAAAAATTTGTAGGCTGCTACTTCGTGAAATGCTCCTGAAACACCTTGTATGGCTACTTTTTTCATTGTTGAAAAAGTTAAATTTTATGCTGTATATTTTTTTATCGGCATTTTGCCAGCCAAAGCCTCCTCTACGTTAGAGGCTAATGCTGCCATCTCATCTTCGCCCGGATAAACGTCCACGGGGGCAATAAATCTTACCATCTCATAAATGTAATCCACTATGAGTGAGTTGTGGGCAATGCCGCCTGTAATGAGCACTGCATCAACGTTTCCGTGAAGCACAGCAGCGGCGGCACCTATGCCTTTGCCCACTTGATAAGCCATTGCATCGGCTATCAACTGCGCGTGCTTGTCGCCTGCTTTGGCTTGTGCAGCAATGCTTTGCATATCGTTGGAGTGAAGGTGTGCCACCATTCCGCCCTTGCCCGACAGCATTTTTTTGACTTCATCTTGCGTATATTTCCCCGAAAAACAAAGTTCTACCAATGCGCCTGTAGGCAGCGAGCCTGCTCGCTCGGGCGAAAATGCGCCTTCGCCGTCCACGGCGTTGTTCACATCCACAATGCGTCCCTTTTGGTGTGCGCCCACCGAGATGCCGCCGCCCAAATGCGCTACAATCAAGTTCAACGATTCGTAGGGGTCGCCTCTCTTGCGGGCGTAGGCGCGGGCAATGGCTTTTTGGTTGAGCGCGTGAAAAACCGATTTGCGCTGTATCGCCGGCAGCCCTGTGATGCGGGCTACGTCTTGCAATTCGTCCACCACCACAGGGTCGGTAATGAACGCGCGGCCTCCCAATGATTGGGCAATATCGTCGGCAATGAGTGCGCCCAAATTGCTGGCGTGCTCGCCGTATCGTGCCAAAAGGAGGTCGCTTTTTAAGTCCTCGTTCACTTCGTAAACCCCCGATTCGATGGGCTTTACAATGCCTCCACGACCCACCACTATATTGATTTTGTGGATGTCAATGTTGGCTTCTTTTAACTTTTGCAAAATAATTTCTTTGCGAAAAGTATATTGCTCTGCCACCTTGTCAAAAGGCGCCAATTCTTCGGCAGAATGCCGCAGCGTAACTTGAAACACATTTTGGTTGCCCTCAAAGAGCGCAATTTTGGTGGACGTAGAACCCGGATTAATAGCGAGTAACATATTGGTTAATAATTAGTATATGAGAGAAAAAAATAAATTATAGAATGTAGCCAAAGATATTTTTGTGCATCAAAAATGGACAAAAAACAAGTTGCAAAGGTATAAAAAAGAATTAAGCAAAAACAATTTTTTTGGTAATTGAGAAATTTTAGTTACCTTTGTGCCCTACCATTGTGTAATTTATTCTGATGAAAAAATACTGTTTATTGTTGCTCACACTGCTATGCAGTACAAGCCTTGTAGAGGCACAGTACCGCGTTGAACTCAAGCGGGCAGGTGCAGGCGAGGGCACAGTGTTTCTTGTGCGGCACGCCCTCAAAGGTGCAGAGGTATTGGACTCTGTGCGTGCCAACAAAAAAGGAACAGCAGTATTTGCCTCTAAGCAAAATATATTAGAAAGCGGAATGTATTTTATTGCCGTGGACGAGCAAGAAATTTATTTTTTGGCATCGGGCAAAAAAGATTTTCAATTGGATATTGAAACCAGTATTGACAATCCGCAAACGCTGGTTTACAAAAAATCAAAAGAAAATGAAGATTTTTGGCGTTTTTTGCGTTCGCAGAATGAGATTATGACGCAGGTGCAAGACTTGCAGCAACACTATGCTCCCTATAGTCAAGCACAAGATTCAATCTTGCTCATGGAGCAAAAAATAAATGCTCTACGCACACAACAAACACAACAAAATAATACAATAGCAGCGCAAAATGAGGGTACTCTGTTGTATAGCATTATTAGGGCATTGCAAGACCCTCAACTGCCCACCATAGAATTGCCCGACAGCACCTCCAACCCCGATTCGGTGCGCTGGGACGGCATTGTACGATATGCCAAAAACCACTTTTTTGACCTCGTAGATTTCAACGACAATCGCCTCATTTATACGCCCATTTTGGGGATGCGATTGTCCGTATTTTTTCAGCAAATACTGCGTTTTGAGCCTGCCGATGCCATTATTGATGTTGTGAACAAATTGCTTGCGCAAGTCAAGAGCAACCCTGATATGTATCGCTACCTGCTCACGTGGCTCTATCAGCGGTACAATAGTTCGCCTATTGAAGGGCACTATGTTGTGGGCAAAGTTTTGACCGACTATATGGCTGATAGCACTCTTGTGAATTGGCTCACCGCCGGCGAACAACAAGAGTTGCAAAAGAATTTACAGCGATATGCCCTGAATCCTTTGGGCAGCATTGCCACCGACCTTGTGCTGCGCACGCCGCACGGCGAATTGAAATCGCTGCACACTGTGGAAGCACCCTATACGGTGCTCTACTTTTACAACCCCGGCTGCCACACTTGTCAAGAGACCACACCTTTGGTGTACAACATTTTTCAACGTTACAAAGACAAAGGATTGCAAGTATTTGCCGTTTATACCGACCGCGAAAAAGCAGAGTGGGAAACGTATATCAACGAAAATCACTACGGCGATTTTATCAACGTGTGGGATGCCGACGCATCGGCAGACATCTACAAAAAGTACAGTTTGTATGCTATTCCACAAATTTATGTGCTGGATGAGCACAAGAAAATTTTGCACAAAGATGTGTCGGTGGAAGATTTGCAGAGCATATTATTTTTTCTGTTAGGACGAAATTGATTTTTATTACCCATATTGTTTAATTTTAATTTATTTTTATGAAAAAATTTCTTTCCATTTTTGCGGTGGCAACAGCCATATCGTTTGCCGCAGTTGCCCAAGACGGAGCAGCGATTAATTTTACCGAAACCGAATACGATTTCGGTACCTTGGTGCAAAATTCTTTGGCAGAGCATCAGTTTTCGTTTACCAACACAGGCAATGCTCCTCTGATTTTGTCGGGGCACACCACCTCTTGCGGTTGCACGGTGCCTTCGTATCCCAAAGATACGCCCATTGCACCCGGCGAAGGCGGTGTAATCACAGTCAAGTACAACAGAACCGACAATGTGGTTCCGTTTAACAAAACGGTAACCATCAATTCTAATGCTGTGAACACTCCCAGCGCAAAATTGACCATCAAGGGGGATGTGAAGGCTAAATGAATTGTACTAAATATATTTTTGTAACGGGTGGCGTGGTGTCGTCGTTGGGTAAAGGCATTGTTGCTGCTTCGCTCGCAAAATTGTTGCAAGCACGCGGGTTTTCGGTGGCGATACAAAAATTAGACCCCTACATCAACGTTGACCCCGACACGCTCAACCCTTATGAACACGGCGAATGCTTTGTTACCATTGACGGCGCAGTAACCGATTTGGACTTGGGACACTACGAGCGTTTTTTGAGCATCAACACCACGCAAGCCAACAATATCACTACCGGGCGCATTTACCAAACCGTTATCAACAACGAGCGGCGGGGCGAATATCTGGGCAAAACGGTGCAGGTGGTGCCCCACATTACCAACGAAATCAAGCGGCACATTCGTTTGCTGGGGGCTACCAACGAGATAGTGATTACCGAAATTGGCGGCACGGTGGGCGATATAGAGTCGTTGCCCTACATTGAGGCAGTGCGCCAATTGCGCTACGAGTTGGGAGCAGCCAATTCGTTGATTATTCATCTCACTTTGGTGCCCTACTTGGGTGCTGCCAAGGAACTCAAATCTAAGCCCACACAGCATTCTGTGAAGCAATTGCTCGAAAACGGCATTCAGCCCGATATTTTGGTGTTGCGCACCGAGCACGAATTGTCGGAGGAATTTCGCAAAAAGACCGCGCTGTTTTGCAACGTGGACGCCAACGCTGTTGTCCAATCCATAGATGTATCCTCAATTTACGAAGTGCCTATAAAAATGCAGCAAGAAAAATTGGACGAGGTGGTGTTGCAAAAATTGCAGATAGAAGATGCTCCACCTGCCGATTTAACCAATTGGACAGCCTTTTTGGACAAATATAATCATCCTCAACAAAAAATAAAAATAGGCTTGGTGGGCAAATACATAGAGTTGCACGATGCCTACAAATCTATTTTAGAATCGTTGGTGCAGGCGGGTGCCTACAACGAATGCAGCGTGGAGGTGAATTTTATTCAAGCCGAAGGCATTACCGAAAACAATGTTGCCGAAAAATTGCGCGACTTGCAAGGTGTATTGGTGGCACCGGGTTTTGGTAGCCGCGGTGTGGAAGGCAAAATTGCTGCTATAAAATACGTGCGCGAAAATAAAATACCATTCTTTGGCATCTGCCTTGGAATGCAGGTGGCTACTATTGAATTTGCCCGCAATGTGCTGGGTTATGAGCAAGCCAACTCTACCGAAATGGACAGCAATGCGCCCCACAAGGTAGTGGATATTATGGAAAATCAAAAAGATGTTACCAACAAAGGCGGCACTATGCGCTTGGGTGCTTATTCTTGCGAAATTACTCCCCGTACGCTGGCACACAAGGTCTATAAAAGCACCGCCATTAGCGAGCGGCACCGCCATCGTTATGAGTTCAACAATCACTACCTGAGTGCCTACGAAGCAGCAGGGATGGCAGCATCGGGGCGCAACAAAGAGTCGCAATTGGTTGAAATTATGGAATTGACAACGCATCCGTTTTTTATTGGCACGCAGTTTCATCCCGAATATCAAAGCACGGTGCTGCACCCGCATCCTTTGTTTGTGGCGTTTGTGAAAGCAGCCATGGAGAATTGAGAGTTGAGAGTTGAAAATTATGAATTATGAATTGTGAATTATGCCCAAAGTACGAATTTTATATGTCAGTCAGGAAATAAAACCCTACGTGTCGGAGACTGAGATTTCGCATATTTCGCGGGACTTGCCCGAGGCGATGCAAAAGGAAGGATTTGAAACTCGCCTTTTTATGCCTTGTTTTGGCACAATTAATACGCGGCGGCATCAACTCCACGAAGTGATTCGCTTGTCGGGTACTACGTTTATGATTAATGACGGCTACTACCCACTGTCGCTCAAAGTTACATCCATTCCGGCAATACGGATGCAGATTTATTTTATTGATAACGAAGATTATTTTAAACGCAAATTTCAAACGCACGATGCCAATGGGATGCTTTGGGAAGACAATCACGAGCGGATGATTTTCTTTACGCGCGGCACATTAGAAACAGCCAAAAGACTATGCTGGCAACCCAATTTGGTGCACAGTCACGGATGGTTTTCGATGCTCACGCCGCTGTTTGTCAAAAAAGCCTATCATCGTGATGCCATGTTTTCAAATGCCAAGGTGGTGCTGTCGGTGTATGACCAAGATTTTGAGGGTGCACTCAATACTAATTTTGCTCAAATTGCCGCTCTTGAAGGCGTGTCGCCCAAGGATGTTGCCTTGCTCAAAGAACCTACTTATGTGAATTTGATGAAGTTTGCTATCGCTCACGCAGATGGCGTGATTATTGGCAGTCCCAAGATACATCCCGAATTGGTAAAACATCTCAAATGCCTCAAAGCACTTAAATTTCCGGTGTTGCCCTATCAAGAGCCCGAGCAGAAAGTGAAGGCATACGCTACTTTTTACAATAAAATTTTGAACGCTTGAAAACACATTTACGCCTATTAACATCCTGTGCTATCCTTGTGTGGATGGACAATTCGTGCACGCAAGTGGACAAGACCTTGGGTAGCGAGATGCTGCCGCCGTCGCAGACACAAAGCGTGCACACAGAGTTGCACACAGAGTTTGTGTCGCTCTCTACTGCAAAAATAGATTCGTTGAGTACCAACGGTTTTACAACTGCAGTGTTGGGACGCATTGAAGATGCACGTTTTGGCAAAAGCCGTGCAGGTTTTGCGGCACAGTTTCAGCCCCTGTCCTACAACTTCACTACCGATAGCATTGTGTATGATTCTGCTTTTTTGATATTGTCATTTACCGGAAAAACAGGCACCGACAACACGCCAATGAATTTGCAAATTTACGAATTATTGGATTCTCTATCCGATTCTATCAACTATTACGGAGCATCGGGAGTGGGTG
>BNTQ01000060.1 GCA_025996715.1 Bacteroidia bacterium
GTGCACATAAGCATTGGCAGCCAGTATTGTGTTGCGCTGCTTTTGCCTGTCAATGCTACGTTCGGGTGCTACCAAAAAGTTGGCACTACGGCTTTTCACTTCCACCACGTGCAAAGTATTATTTTTTTGAAGCAATTCACAACGTGCTTCGGATAGTTGGGCTGAGGTGATGAGTTGTTTTAGAATGCAAAAGTACAATTTTTTTGAAGCAATTCACAACGCCGCTGTGGTTGGTATTGTCGTCGAGATTGTTGTTTTAGAATGCAAAAGTACAATTTTTTTGAAGCAATTCACAACTTGCACCATCCGACCCTATATCAAGTATTTGTTGTTTTAGAATGCAAAAGTACAATTTTTTTGAAGCAATTCACAACCGCTGTGCAATAGTTCACTTAGCGTGAAATGTTGTTTTAGAATGCAAAAGTACAATTTTTTTGAAGCAATTCACAACGCGCCATTATTGCATTGTACTCACTTAACAGTTGTTTTAGAATGCAAAAGTACAATTTTTTTGAAGCAATTCACAACTGAGCGTTCGGTTTTAAAATAAAATAAAAAGTTGTTTTAGAATGCAAAAGTACAATTTTTTTGAAGCAATTCACAACGGCTATTTGGCTATCCCTGAAATTGAACAGGTTGTTTTAGAATGCAAAAGTACAATTTTTTTGAAGCAATTCACAACCCACTGTGGCTATTATTGACGTTATCGCCAGTTGTTTTAGAATGCAAAAGTACAATTTTTTTGAAGCAATTCACAACAGCATCTCCCTGTATCATCTGCATCACATAGTTGTTTTAGAATGCAAAAGTACAATTTTTTTGAAGCAATTCACAACACAGCAGCGACTACCCTCCGAATCCTCCCAGTTGTTTTAGAATGCAAAAGTACAATTTTTTTGAAGCAATTCACAACGTAACAGCTGTCATTCCGCTTGGTATAGCAGTTGTTTTAGAATGCAAAAGTACAATTTTTTTGAAGCAATTCACAACCCACACTATCGGGCAAATGCGCTGCACGCAGTTGTTTTAGAATGCAAAAGTACAATTTTTTTGAAGCAATTCACAACGGGTTTTTGCTGTTTTTTTATATGAATACGTTGTTTTAGAATGCAAAAGTACAATTTTTTTGAAGCAATTCACAACCCATTTGGAACAAGCCTTACCATATATGCAGTTGTTTTAGAATGCAAAAGTACAATTTTTTTGAAGCAATTCACAACTTGGTTACGAAGTTATTAACAACTTATTAAGTTGTTTTAGAATGCAAAAGTACAATTTTTTTGAAGCAATTCACAACTTCCCCAACCCACACGCAGCGCGCACCGCGGTTGTTTTAGAATGCAAAAGTACAATTTTTTTGAAGCAATTCACAACTTGCCTTTGCTCCGTTCATCAAAAATACTTGTTGTTTTAGAATGCAAAAGTACAATTTTTTTGAAGCAATTCACAACTTAGTTACGACATATCGAAACTTTTGGTTAGTTGTTTTAGAATGCAAAAGTACAATTTTTTTGAAGCAATTCACAACTATGGAACAGATAAACAAAATGCTTGATAAGTTGTTTTAGAATGCAAAAGTACAATTTTTTTGAAGCAATTCACAACAGCATCGCCCTGTATCATCTGCATCACGTAGTTGTTTTAGAATGCAAAAGTACAATTTTTTTGAAGCAATTCACAACACCAAAACCCTCAGGATTTACCTCTTTCAGTTGTTTTAGAATGCAAAAGTACAATTTTTTTGAAGCAATTCACAACAACTTTATGTCCTTGCTCGCAAAACTTACTGTTGTTTTAGAATGCAAAAGTACAATTTTTTTGAAGCAATTCACAACACGAAGTTGCGCCGCCGAGCATTGCCACGCGTTGTTTTAGAATGCAAAAGTACAATTTTTTTGAAGCAATTCACAACGTATGTCTCACCATCCACCAAAGGTAGTGGGTTGTTTTAGAATGCAAAAGTACAATTTTTTTGAAGCAATTCACAACGCGCCATTATTGCATTGTACTCACTTAACAGTTGTTTTAGAATGCAAAAGTACAATTTTTTTGAAGCAATTCACAACCCAAAGTAAGCGCTCAAATTAGTAACGCCAGTTGTTTTAGAATGCAAAAGTACAATTTTTTTGAAGCAATTCACAACTTCGGCGACTTACAGAGAATTTACAAGCGCTGTTGTTTTAGAATGCAAAAGTACAATTTTTTTGAAGCAATTCACAACCATCAAGATTGCTGATAGCACGCCGCCGCCGTTGTTTTAGAATGCAAAAGTACAATTTTTTTGAAGCAATTCACAACATATGTCTCTCCATCCACCAAGGGTAGTGGGTTGTTTTAGAATGCAAAAGTACAATTTTTTTGAAGCAATTCACAACTATCGTTGATACTATTCAACGTAAGACCGTGTTGTTTTAGAATGCAAAAGTACAATTTTTTTGAAGCAATTCACAACAACACGAAAATGGAATTGTAACGGGCGAGTGTTGTTTTAGAATGCAAAAGTACAATTTTTTTGAAGCAATTCACAACATTAGCACTTGCGAAGAACGAAGAGTTGCAGTTGTTTTAGAATGCAAAAGTACAATTTTTTTGAAGCAATTCACAACGGGCAGGTTGGCATCAATAAACGCCAAAACGTTGTTTTAGAATGCAAAAGTACAATTTTTTTGAAGCAATTCACAACGCCGCTGTGGTTGGTATTGTCGTCGAGATTGTTGTTTTAGAATGCAAAAGTACAATTTTTTTGAAGCAATTCACAACCACATTATCAATCAACTAAAAGTGCCGCCTGTTGTTTTAGAATGCAAAAGTACAATTTTTTTGAAGCAATTCACAACAGTGCAACAGTTGGGAATAAATTGACGGATGTTGCTCAACGTAAATATTGTTGCTAACTGTGTATTCATTTTTGTGAAAATTCAATTCTTAATATATTCTTCCAATACACCTTTCCAAACTAAATAACCTTGACCTAAAAGATGCAATCCGTCGTTGGTATATTCTTTGTTTAATTTTCCGTTTTGGTCAATAAGTTGTGAGTAAACATCAATAAATGTGATGCTTTTTTGAGCACAGATATTTTTCAAAAGATTGTTGGCTTCGATAATCTCTGCGCTTTTTGCACCATGACGTTTTGCATATAGTTCAAAATCGTTATTGACGGGAAGAATGCTTTGTATATACAATTTTGTTTGGGGACTTTCTGCTTGGAAACGTTCGACCAATTTTGTAATATTGTTGGCTACATCCTGAGGATTACCGGCTTCGTAGCCAATGTCGTTGGTTCCTATTAGTAGAAATAATTTGTGCGGTTTTCCTTTAATTATCGGGTCTAATCGGTCGAGCATCCAATAGGTGCGGTCTCCGCTAATCCCGCGATTTTTTATGTTGGGGTTATTAAAAAGTTCAACCCATTCACAAAAGTCGGTAATGCTGTTGCCAAAAAATATAATATCTGCCGTTGTTGTAGGCAAAATTTCAAACAACGAACGGCGTTGATAATTGTAGGCACTTGGTCCTGTTTGTGCGTAAGTGCCAATTGTTTCCAATATGGCAACGATTAGTAAACTAATTTTTTTCATATTTTTTTATTTTTTAAAATTTCTTTTTTACCACTTTATTTGCCGAAAACGAATACGGTCTTTCCTCCGCCGTCGTTTTGTTGGGGGTATTATCCATCTCAACATTGAGCGTACCGCCGGCGGTTATTTCTTCGTGGGTAAGGTAGGTGCGCGAGAATGGTGCTGCGTTCAACTGCAACGAGCGTACATAAGGTGTCGCCTCGTTATTGTTGGGTGCGGCAATGGTAAACGTTTTTCCGCTCTCCAAGTGCAGTGTAACTTTATTAAACAATGGCGAACCAAGCACATATTGGTTGCTGCCGGGGCATACGGGGTAAAACCCCATTGCCGAAAACACATACCACGCGGAGGTTTGCCCATTGTCCTCATCACCGCAGTAGCCGTCGGGCGTGGGCGAATAGAGACGGCGGAGCACCTCACGCACCCAATACTGCGTTTTCCAGCCTTCGCCTGCGTAAGGATAGAGGTAAATCATGTGCTGAATGGGCTGATTGCCGTGTGCATAATTGCCCATATTCATTACCTGCATCTCGCGAATTTCGTGGATAACTTGCCCATAGTAACTATCGTCAAAGATAGGTGGCACCTGAAATACAGAGTCAAGCATCGCCACAAAATTGGCATCGCTGCCCATCAGGGTAATAAGCCCCTGCGGGTCGTGAAACACCGACCATGTGTAGTGCCAACTATTGCCTTCTGTGAAGTCGCCACCCCACTTGAAGGGCGAAAATGGCACGGCAAATTTTCCATCTTGCTTTTTGCCGCGCATCAGACGAGTGGTAGGGTCAAAGAGATTTTTGTAGTTCATTGCCCGAGTCGCCCATTTGTCTATCTCTTTTTTTGGACGTCCCAGTTCCACTGCGAGACGATAAATACACCAATCATCGTAGGCATACTCTAAGGTGCGCGCCGCACTCTCGTTAATTTTTATATCGTTGGGAACATAACCCAACTTGTTGTACTGTTCAAAACCTTTGCGCCCCGAAGAGCCAACCTTTGGGTGTACGCTCTCGGTGCCGTGCACCAATCCTTCGTAAAGCGTTTTGGTATCCGCCACGCGAATGCCTTTCATATAGGCATCTACCATCACAGAGGCAGAGTTGTTGCCCACCATACAATTGCGGTGTCCGGGGCTGCACCATTCGGGAAAAAAACCGCTCTCGCGGTAAGCATTGAGAAAACCCTCCTGCATTTCGCGACTAACAGCGGGATAGAGCAAATTGAGTAGCGGCATTTGGGCGCGAAAAACGTCCCAAAAACCAACATCGGTGTACATTGTACCCTTGCAGAGCGTGCCGTTGTAGGGGCTATAATGCACGGTGTCGCCCGATGGCGTGATTTCGTACATCTTGCGCGGAAACAACAACGAGCGGTACAAACACGAATAGAAAGTGCGCCGCTCTGTTTCGCCTGCGCCCTCCACCTGTGCCTTGCCCAGCGTAGCGTTCCACACTTCACGTCCTTGCGCCACAAGTGCGTCAAAATTGCTGCTGCCCAATTCTTTTAGGTTTTGCTCTGCTTGCTCTGCGCTCACAAACGAGGAGGCAACGCGCACGTGCACCCGCTCGCCGCGTTTGGTTTTGAAACCCACAATGGCACCTGCGTGGTCGGCGGTGGGCTGCTGTTCTGCCGAATAGGTAAATGGACGGTCAAACTGCACCACAAAATAGCATTTGAAATTGTCGGGCACCCCGCCGTTGTTGCGGGTAGAGTAGCCTGTGATGGTGCTGGTTTGAGCGTTAATTTCTACAGCAGAGCCTTTATCAAAAGCATCCAACACCACGTAGGCACTGTCGGTGGCGGGGAACGTGAAACGGAACATTGCCGCACGTTCGGTGGGTGTTAGTTCCGCCGTTACGTCGTAGTTAGCGAGATACACTTGGTAGTAGTGCGGCTGCGCAATTTCGGCTTTGTGCGAAAACCACGAAGCGCGTTTTTCCGCATCAAATATGGGCTGCCCCACTATAGGCATCAGCGAAAATTGCCCATAGTCGTTTATCCACGGACTGGGTTGGTGGGTTTGTTTGAAACCGCAAATTTTGTGGGCATCGTAGGTGTATTGCCAACCATCGCCCATTTTGCCCGTTTGCGGAGTCCAAAAATTCATACCCCACGGACGTGCAATGGCGGGGTAGGTGTTGCCTGCCGACAGCGCAAACGACGACTGCGTGCCCATTAGCGGATTCACATAACTCACAGGGTCGGCAGCAAAAACAGTAGTAGCCATCAAAGTGGCTGCACCAAAAGAGAACAAAGATTTTCTCATCATTATTTTTTATTATTATTCATTATTTAACCACTCTCGCTATTAGGGAATTACTTCTTTTTTCCGTAGGGAATTTGTTCGGCACAAGAGCAATTTTCGCCCTTGTCCACACCCAAGTAGTAGCAAAATTTTTCGTAGGCATCGTAGCGATTTTGCACCAAGTCGGGGGCTTCGCTGCCGCATTGCGTGGCGTTGATGATGTTGAGGGTAAGCCCAAAACCGGGCAAACGGTTGTAGTCGATGTCCGCTGCAGAGGGCGTCCAAGTGCCCGTCATTACGTTGTGGCAAGCGGGCTTGGGCGATTGTGGGGTCATCCAAAACCAAATGGCAGAGCCAAATGAAACAACAGCATCTTCGGCTAACAATTCGGGGCGGTTGAGCAGCACATTTTTGTCGCCAAAATAAGCCGTGCTCAACATCCCATAGTTGTAGTTGTAACTCAATTGGAGAGGTCCGCGCCCGCGGTAATCTTTGCCCTCCACAGGCGGATAGTCCTTGTTGCTCACAGCGTAACTGCGCTTTACCGTCAATTGCTCCACAAAACGCAGATGTCCGGTTTCTTGCGCAACGTGCGCCAAAAAAGCGGCTAATTCTCGCCGTTGCGTGCTCTCGTCGCCTTCGTTCAAAAAAGCGGGAAAATGCCGGCAAGCCTCTACAAAAGCAGCAAAACTAAAAAAATCATTCGCCCCTACCTCGTCCACCGAATTTTTGCCTTTGAGTGCCACTCCGTAGCGATTTGGAAACAGTTCGTCCCACATTTGAGCCGTCAAAATGCCCACAAGTGCAAAAGTGGAGTCGCCGGAGGTAGAAATGTTGGGTATCGTAGCGGCTGAAATTGCAACTTGTTTATTTCCAATAATTTGTGTATGTGTTTCAGGTGCAACACCCGGCTGTCTTATAGGTTTTTTTTGGGCTGCATCCTCCTTTTTTATAGGTTTAGCGGACGCAAGCACAGGTTTTGATTGAGGCGATGAGGATTTTTGGGGAGCAGGTGCACTTTGGGGTTGCACCGGTTTTTTATGGGGTTCTGTTGCCCCTTTTGGTACAGATTGAGGCGCAGGCTCGCCGGCAGGAAGCCCACTCACGCGCACCTTAGTATCTTTTTTGTTCCACTCATTGCGCGCTTGTTGCCAACTTGTGCTTTCGCCTTTGCCCATTTGGCTTTGCGTGCCGCAAGATGCCAACACGGCAAGGCACAAACAACCCACACCGAAACGCAACAAAATGGATAAACGATAGATATTCATTGTGTAATTTATTAGAGATACAGCAAAAATTTAAAAATTTGTAATTTATTGTAATACAGCATTTTACATTAAATTATCGACCTCGTCTTCAGCACAAAGATAGTATTTTTGTACAAAGGTTGGATAAGTCTTTTTGTTTTTTTGTAAATAAAATTTACCTTTGCCTTCTGCTGGGGCGATTTTTGTCAAAATTTAGATGTATGTTTTTAGAAAATGCAAAATATAATGGATACATTGAAGTGATTGTAGGGTCAATGTTTTCGGGCAAAACAGAGGAGTTGATACGGCGTTTGCGGCGTGCCAAAATTGCCCACCAGCGCGTCGAAATTTTCAAGCCCAAGGTAGATACACGCTATTCGGAGGTGGATGTGATTTCGCACGATGCCACAGCCATTCCTTCTACACCGGTAGAAACTTCGAGCCAAATTCCGTTGCTGTCGCACAACATTGACGTGGTGGGCATTGACGAGGTGCAATTTTTTGATGCCGGCATTGTAGAAATATGCAGAACCTTGGCAGACAATGGCGTGCGCGTGATTGTGGCAGGCTTGGATATGGACTATTTGGGCAAGCCTTTTGGTCCTATGCCGGCGCTGATGGCAACAGCCGAATACGTTACCAAAGTGCACGCAGTGTGTGTGCGTTGCGGCAGTTTGGCGCATCATTCACACCGCTTGTCGGGGGGCGCAAAGTTAGTAGAATTGGGGGCTGGCGACACCTACGAGCCTTTGTGTCGTAATTGTTTTAATAAGGCAAAAAAAGAATAATTTTTTGATGATGAACAGTTTAAAATACGCGGGTATGGCGTAATTGGTAGCCGCGCCAGACTTAGGATCTGGTGCCGTAAGGCGTGGGGGTTCGAGTCCCTTTACCCGCACTGTTTTTTTATGTTGCTGTTGGCTGGTAGAGATGCGGCGCGCCACGTCTCTACGCTACAGAACTTAAAACAAAATAGCACCTCAAGAAAAATTAACATCCATTCATCCCTTGCTATTATGAAAAAACTACCCCTCTCAATCCTGCTCGTATTGTTGGTTTGCGGCGCAAATGCGCAGTTGAAAATCAACGAACTGATGCCCAAAAACATTTCTGCATCTATGGACGATGCGTGGAACTACTCGATGTGGGTAGAGGTGTACAACGAGGGCACGGCGGCTGTCAATCAGCGCGATTACTACTTTACAGACGACTCTGCTGCAAAGCAAAAGTGGCGACCTGTTAGCAAAAACATTGCTGCCAAAGGATTTAACGTTCTCTATTTTGAGCGCGAAGACCGTGCGGGACACGCCACTTTTAAGTTAGAGCCCGAAGGCGGCACGCTCTATTTGACCAAAAACAACAAGGTGGTTGACCAAATTACCTACCCCGCGCAGTACCGCAACTCCTCCTACGGACGGCGTGTGGACGGCGGCGCAGAATGGCTCTTTTTTGCCGAAAGCAGCCCCAACGCCAGCAACAATGGCAAAAGCATTGCCAACCAACTGTGCGCCAAGCCTGTGTTTTCAAAGGCTGGCGGTTTTTATAGCGGGACACAAAAAATAACTTTTGCTGCACCTGCCGCCGGCGAAACTATTTACTACACCACCGATGCTTCCGAGCCTACCGAACAGTCCAAAAAATATACGGCGGGGCAAGAAATCAGCATCACCAAAACTACTTGCGTGCGCGCTGCAACCTTTGCCCCACAACGTTTGCCGAGCAGCATCACTACGGCTACTTATTTTATCAACCAACGCAACATCAACCTGCCCATTGTGTCCATTGTTACCGAGCAAAAAAATTTGACAGACAACACCATTGGCATTTATGTGAAAGGCACCAACGGCATAACGGGACCTTGCGATGGTGCAAAAAGTAACTATTATCAAGATTGGGACCGCCCTGCCAATTTTGAAATTTTTGATGTGAACAAAACCTTGCAACTTTCGCAAGAGGTGGACATTGGTATTGCAGGAAATTGTTCGATGAGCAATCCGCAAAAGTCGCTCAAAATACAGCCTCGCAAAAAATTGGGCGTCAATAGATTGGGCTACGATTTTTTTCCAAGCAAAAAAGGCAACCCCTACAAAGACATACAGTTGCGCAATTCGGGCAACGATTTTTGGTACACGATGATGCGCGATGCTTTTTTGCAAACCCTCATCATTGGGCGGATGGACATTGATTATTTGGCTTACGAACCGGCGGTGTGCTTTATGAACGGCGAGTATTACGGCGTCCAAAACCTGCGCGAGCGCAGCAACAAGGACTATCTGTTTTCTAATTACGGTTTGGACGAAGAAGATTTTTACCTCTACGAACCTTGGGAAATGCAATACAACGCCCCATTCAAAAGTATGGTGGATTATGCCAAAAATAATAACATTGCAACGGCTGCGGTGTACGACAGTGTGAGCAAATTGATTGATATTGACAACCTTGTGAGTTATGTGGTATCTGAATTATACTACGGCGACCAAGATGCTATCAATGCCGATTGGGGCACCAACAACATCAAGGGTTGGAAAAAAATAAACGGCGGCAAGTGGCGGTTTATTTTGTACGACACCGATTATAGTTTTGACATCTACAACCAACGATCCGCTTCGCACAACGCATTGCAACCCTTTATGACCACCAACGATTGGTTTGGTAAAATGTTTCAACGTTTTATGGTCAATCCGGATTTCAAAAACAAATTTATTCGACGTTTTTGTGTGCAACTTTCGTCCACTTTTGCCCCGCAAAGGGTGAATAGCATTATGGATGCGATGGCTGCCCGCATTGCCCCCGAAATGCCCTATCACAAACAACGATGGACTACCTCCGAGTATAACTATTGGTCTAATTTTACAGACGAAATTAACAAAATGAAAACCTACGCCAATGCCCGCCCAAATGCAGTTTATGGGCATCTGCGGTCGCAGTTTTTCAGCGGTTTGAGTAGCAGTAATTATTTGCAGTACATTCGCCTGTCGTCCAACATCGGCGCGGCTTCTTACCACTTTTTTGACGAGCCGATTATAGATGATAACATAGACTTGCGCTACTTTAGGCAACAACCTATTACATTAACTGCCAATGAGTTACAAGATTACACCTTTGACCATTGGGAAAGAACACGCGACAGTATTACCGATACGATATGGACTGCTACATTTTCCGATACGCTCAATTACGATATTTCTTTGCGAGCCATTTATACAGCAACAGCGGTGGCGACACCCAAGCGGATTTTTGTGAACGAAATGAGCGGCAACGACAAATGGTTAGAAATTTACAATGACGAAAACGAAGCCGTGGATTTGACGGGCTACGTTATTCAAAAAATAGATGAAGACGGTGGTTTCGCCAATTGGACAATTCCTGCAAGCACCGACATTGCCGCAAAAGGTTTTTTGTCGTGGGAACAGGATAGCAAAAACAAGGACGGCAGTACTTTTACGTGGGGTATTTCGGCAAAAAAAGATGTAGCATTCAAAGTTTTTGACAACAACAATGTGGAATTAGATTATTTTGAAGTGCGCTCCAATTTATATTCTGATGGCGGCGGCAAAACCGTAGGGCGCACGCCCGATGGCGGCACGCAACTCGTTGTGTTTGCACAAGGCACGCGCGATGCCTCCAATGGCATTATTGCGCCTCCCGAACCGCCCACTCCGCCCACCCCGCCTGCTCCGCCCGTTGTTACATCGTCGGTCAAATTGTACATCAACGAAATCAGCGGCAACGACAAGTGGCTCGAAATCTACAACGCAGAGAATGCGGCACGCGATTTGACAGGCTACATCATTCGCAAAATTGACGAGGATGGCAAGCCCACCGATTGGGCTATCCCAGCAGGCACAAGCATTGCCGCAAAAGGCTTTTTGTCGTGGAAACAAAATGAGCCTAACAGTTTTACCTGGGGCATTTCCGCAAGCAAAGACGTAGCCTTTGTAATCATCGACAATCACGGAGATACCACCGATTATTTTGAGGTGCGCTCGCCGCTTTATTCGAGCGGCAATGGCAAAACGGTGGGTCGTGCTACCGATGGCGGCACGCCGTTGGTGGTCTTTTTGAGCGGCACCCAAAACAAAAGCAACACTCTCCCCTCCAACGATATTGCTTTGAGCAGCCTTGTTGTGAGCGCGGGCAGCCTTGACCCAGCCTTTGCTCCCGCCACCACCACCTACACTGTGAACGCGGGCGGCGGGGTGTCTTCGACAAGCATAACAGCCGCCGCACGGCACGCCGCTGCAACGGTAGCAGGCAATGTAACCGATGCAACTTTGCCGGTGGGTACCAATGCCTTTGTTATAGTAGTAACCGCCGAAGACAGCATTACCACTGCCAACTACACGCTGACCATAGTTCGTGCCAACAGCACCGCCGTAGAAACAACCCATACCCTGCCTTTGCAGGTATATCCCAACCCCGTTACTAATGGAGAATTGAGAATTGAGAGTGGAGAATTAAATGCGGGGGACAAGGTGGAGGTTTACAATGTGAATGGTACCAAGGTTTTTGAAACGTCATTATCCATTGCTCATTATCCGGTGTCCATTGATATTTCGCATTTGCCCGCAGGCGTGTACCTTGTGAAGGTGGGCAACAAGGTGGGGAAGGTGGTGAAACAATAACAGCGACCAAAAAGGAGGCAAAGCAGTGCTGGCGTCATTACCAGTATACAAACGACCATAACCGGTTCCTGCATCAACAGAACCTGTTATAGTCTTGTCGGCATTATCTATCATCCACCACGCGTTGCCCATATAGCGCACCTTGTAATCGCTACCGCCGGTATTGGTAACCCATCTGTGCATTGTATTGCCGATAGGTTTCTATTTTTCCTATGTCCAACAAAGGTGAAGTGCCCACATTGTAGGCCAAAATCGGCTCTTGTGCTGCAATGGCAAGGTAGGCATCCACTATCGAAAACTTGGGTGGAAACGCCGACAGATATTTTGCCACGCGCGGCTCAACAATGTGTATGCCCGAAAACGCAAGCGGGGTAAGCGTTTCGTCAGTGTTGGCACAGCGTTTTTGTTCGCCTGTGGTGCCATTGCACCAGCCGCAAAGTTGCTGCCGTGCGTCCCACAAAAAGTAGCGCGACGACTTGCGCTCGCCCACCATCAGCGTAGCCGCCGCCTTGTGTTGCAGGTGGTAATTGTAAAACGCAGCAAGGTCAATATCGGCAACAATATCAATGTTGTGAATGAGCACCGGCGCGGCAGCATCCAACAGCGGCAATGCTTTTTTGAGCGCACCGCCGGTATCCAACAGTTGTGTGCGCTCATCGGAAATAACAATATCATAACCAAAATTGTGATGTTGCTGCAAAAAATCTTCTATCTGCTCTGCAAAATGGTGCACATTCACCACAAACCGCCGCACGCCTTGCGCTGCCAAATGTTTGATTTGCCGCTCCAACAAAGGCACCCCGCCCACAGGCACCAAAGCCTTTGGCAGCGCATCGGTAAGCGGCCGCAAGCGCGTGCCCAAACCCGCAGCAAGCAACAAACATTGGTATGACATATTATTTTGTTTTATTTTTCTACAAAATTACTACTTTCTCTCATTTTCACAAGCAATTTGCATAAAAAAAGTGTTAGACCGAATTACAAATTCGGCTTTGCGGAATAATTTATTCATCATTGAAAATACTGTGCGAAAGGTAGCCTACCATTACTATTGATATTTTTTAGCGTTTTTTACAACTAAGTCATTATCCATCATCCATTTCAAAGTTGCATTTTTATTTTTGAAATACGCTACAGGAGGAAGAAATGAAAGGTTTGCAAAGCACCATTTTGTAAAATTCAAACGCCACATCATTTTCTTTCTTCGTAAAATCCGTTTTACTTGTAGATACAATCCTTCCAAATTGTAATGTCGTCCCTCTATTGTATCTACTTGCGCTGCAATGTTTAACATATAGGTAGCAATGCTTTGTGTAGTAAGATGTTTGCGTGTGTAGTTCAACACTTCTTGTGATTTTACCATTAGTTGCTCTGTATCACAACATTGTTCTTCAAACAAACGATTTGTTTCCAAAATTAACTGCTTTGGGAACAAGCACATTGTTTCCTGCGGACATTTTTCTAAATCAATAAAGTACGGAATACAACCATTTGCCATTATTTCATAGTGGCGGAGGCAATCCCATCCTCCTTTTTTCTTTGTTATTCCAAAGTATGATTCTGCATAGTCTTTATAGTAGGGTTCTTCTTTGTCATAAATATAAGTAGAAAGTTCGCCCGGCACAATATATGCCTGCCGTTTAGTTTTTTCGCCTACTTTTTCTAAAATTTTACTTTGGGGAATCCCAAAACAAATAGGAAACACGTTAGGTATATTTTGTTCCAACTCGCGCTTAAAATAAACTCCTTTATTTAAATAGAATTTATTGATAGTTGTTGCATCTTCGCCATCCACAAAAATAATTTTCTCTTTGGGGTAAATCCGCTTTACCAAACGAAAATAATGATTATTTCTCCATATACTCCCGTAGATAATATAATCAAAGTATCTTGTTTTAATTTTTTGTAAAAGTATTGGAGTAGGAAGTACGTTTTTCAACGTTTCAGGCAGCAAGCCAAACAACGTAAAACCTCTTCCATACAATGCTCTTTTTTCTGTTTCTGATATATTATTGAACATATACCAATAGTCAGAACACTCATAAACATCCTTCCCATATAATGTTTTTAAGCCATGAAAAAGCACATTACTTTGATAATCTTCTGTGCGACTGATAAATAATATCTTCATTTTGAGGAGTAATTAGTGGTAGGTAAACAATAAAAAAAGGCGTGTAATCATTTTACACACCGTCAGGGCAACCACACCCTTTTACTCCAGCAAAGTGAACACACGCCAAGCGGTATTCACCTATGGAGTAAAATGAGCCTATTTAATTTAGTCGTGGTTGTTGACGGTGTTATAGGCTACTAACATTTGCAAAAAGAAAGCATTATATCATCCTTTTTGCTATTTTTCAACGGCAAAATTAGTAATAATTTTGATATTACAAATTTTTTAGGCAAAATAATTTAAAAATAAGGCAGATTTCTTGTTTTTGCAACAAACATTTTACAAAAATAACAAAAATCGCTTACCTTTGCAACTAAAAATCAATTGACAAATCAATAATTAAACCTTTAACCCGAAACTTTTAAACCAATGAAAAACTTCATAGAAGAACTTACGTGGCGGGGGATGATACAAGATACCACCCCCAATATAGAGGAGCACCTCAAAAAAGGCATCACCACTGCCTACTTGGGCATTGACCCCACGGCGGACTCGCTGCACATTGGGCATTTGGTGGGCGTGATGATGTTGCGGCATTTTCAACGCTGCGGGCACAAGCCCATTGCCCTAATGGGCGGCGCCACAGGAATGATTGGCGACCCTTCGGGCAAATCAAAAGAGCGCAACCTGCTCAATGAAAATACCTTGCGGCACAACCAAGAGTGCATCAAAAAACAGTTGGCAAAATTTTTGGATTTTGACAGCGACGCGCCCAATGCTGCCGAAATGGTAAACAACTACGATTGGATGAAAAACTTTACCTTTTTGGATTTCATTCGTGATATCGGCAAGCACATCACCGTGAACTATATGATGAGCAAAGATTCTGTCAAAAAACGCCTCAACGGCGAGGCTACCGATGGGATGTCGTTTACCGAATTTACCTACCAATTGGTGCAGGGCTACGATTTTTTGAACCTCTTTGAAAACAAAAATTGCACCATTCAATTGGGCGGCAGCGACCAGTGGGGCAACATCACCACCGGCACCGAACTCATTCGCCGCAAGGCAAGCGGCGAGGCGTTTGCACTCACTTGCCCGCTCATTACCAAAGCCGACGGCGGCAAATTTGGCAAAACCGAAAGCGGCAATGTGTGGTTGGATGCGCGCTACACCTCGCCCTACAAATTCTACCAATTTTGGCTCAACGTGAGCGATGACGATGCCCAAAAATACATCAAAATTTTCACTTTTTTATCACAAGACGAAATAGCAAAACTCGTAGCCGAGCAAGCCGCCGCGCCCCATCTGCGACCGCTGCAAAATGCGCTGGCAAAAGAAATTACCATCATGGTACATTCGCCCGAGGCTTACCAAAAAGCAGTGGAAGCCTCTCAGATTTTGTTTGGCAACGCCACCGCCGACTTGCTCAAAACCATTGATGAGACTACGCTTTTGGACATATTTGAGGGCGTGCCGGTGTTTGATATTGCCCCCAACCAATTGCCCAAAAAATTGGCAGATTTGTTGGCAGTGGATACCCTGATATTTGCTTCCAAAGGCGAGGTGCGCAAGTTGGTGCAAGGCGGCGGAGTGAGCCTCAACAAAACAAAAATCACCGACCCCGACCTCACCGTTACCACCGATATGCTGCTCAACGGCAAGTATTTGTTGGTGCAAAAAGGCAAAAAAAATTACTCGCTCATTCAAATAAAAAATGGCGAGTAAACGATTAAAAATAAAGTATTTTGAAAATCGAAAAGATTGGCGAAAGTGGCATTTCAAGAATTATCTGTATCTTCGCAGACCAAACTTCTAAAAAACCAAAACTTTGGTCTGTAAAATAAGAAAAGATGAAACAGATTGAACGAAAAGATTATATGAATACGCTTACCTGCGCAGCCGTTAGAGCAGAAATCACTTTTCAAAGTTGCGCCCGACACAAATTAGGGATTTTAAAATAAAAAAAACATTTTTTGTCATAACGTTATTATTATTCGCGGCCATATCAAAAGCACAGACTTGGACAGGGAATGTCGTCCATAATGGATATTCTTGCCATTCGTTTCAACCTGCAAAAGGCATTACTGTGTATGCGAGTAAAGGTGTAGAGGGTTATATGGGAACTGCCTTGTATATAAAGATAAAAGTTCCCTATAATTGGGGAAATACTTCACATTCCCTGTACTTGTATTTCCCC
>BNTQ01000061.1 GCA_025996715.1 Bacteroidia bacterium
GGATATTTCTCCTTTTGTTGATAAAATATTGGTTTACCAATACATAGGGATAATGAACAAACCCGGCTCGAAAGCGCATGCAGGTCACAAAGACTCAATACGTTTATATAATCAGTACAAAAATTGGCTTGATACACAAAAATGAAAAAGAAAAGACTCATAAAATATATCCCGGCGGTAATTACATGCCTATTTATTTGCCTGTTATCCTGTTCCAAAGAACAGTCCATGCCTCTGCAATTGAAAATAGACAAAGACAAGTTAGCAGACAAAATCAAAGGCGGATGGGCGGGTAAAACAATAGGATGCACCTACGGCGGACCTGTGGAATTTGTTTACAACGGAACGTTTATCCACGATTACGCACCGATAGATTGGGAAGATGGTAAAATCAAATGGTATTACGATAATTTTCCCGGATTGTATGATGACCTGTATGTCAATATCACTTTTGTTGATGTTTTTGAACGCTTGGGATTAACGGCACCTGCCGATTCGTTCGCCATGGCTTTTGCCAATGCAGGTTATCCTTTGTGGCACGCCAATCAAGTGGCGCGCTCCAATATCGCGCAAGGTATCCTGCCGCCGGCAAGCGGTTACTGGCAGAACAATCCTCATGCAGATGATATTGATTATCAAATCGAAGCCGATTTTGCAGGATTGATGTCTCCGGCGATGCCGAATACTGCCTCCGAAATTTCGGACAAAATCGGGCATATCATTACGTATGGCGACGGCTGGTATGGCGGCGTATTTACCGGTGCCATGTATTCGCTGGCGTTTGTTTACGATGATGCCGCAACGGTAGTCTGTGAAGCATTGAAAACGATTCCCTCACAAAGCGATTTTTATCAATGCATTGCCGATGTCATCTGTTGGCATAAGGCAAACCCGGAGGATTGGAAACAGGCTTGGTTCGAATGCGAGAAAAAATGGGCTTCCGAAATCGGATGTCCTGATGGTGTTTTTCTCCCGTTCAATATCGACGCCAAAATAAACAGTGCTTATGTGGTCATCGGTCTGCTATACGGTAAGGGAAATTTTTACCGAACGATGGATATAGCCGCCCGTTGCGGACAGGATGCGGATTGCAATGCAGCAACTGCTGCCGGTGTTTTGGGAACCCTATTGGGATACAGTCAAATTCCCGAAACATGGAAGAAAAACCTGTACGAAGTGGAAAACCTGAATTTTGCCTATACCACTATTTCGCTCAACAAATTGTACGAATTGAGTTTGAAACAGGCATTGCAAGTCGTTGAACAACAAGGAGGAAGCATTGACGGAAATACAGTCGCAATCAAATCCCAGAAGCCGCAATCCGTAAAATACGAAAAATCATTTGAAGAACATTATCCGGTAAAAAAACAGTCCGTTCACAGAAACATCACTCAAAATCCGAATTTGTCATTCGGTGGCATAGGTATAGTTGTAAAAGGCTATGTACAATCGCCCAATCCCAACTATATTGCCAATGTGGAGGTTGTTTTGGACGGCAAAAGGGATAGCCTATATTTACCGGTAGCAACGTCATTGTCGATTGATAAGCGCAAAGTGGATTTATACTGGAAATATCAATTGCCTGAAAATAAACATGAAATCCGTTTCAAATGGCTCAATCCTCAAAAGGACGCTATGGTTTATTTTACCGAGGCAATCGTTTATTCCCGTTAGAAAAAAATACAAATGAAACAGATGAAAAAACTATTGTTAATTTTAATGGTAATACTAAGTTCCTGTGTTTCGCAAGGCAACAGGGAAAAAGCCAAAAACAACGGCAAAGTAACCATCAAGGGAACTTTTGTTCAAACTTGGCTGTGCGCTTCTTGGAACAATACCCAATGGGACACCGAATTTGCCGCACTGAAAGAAGCAGGAATGGAATATCTGATTATAGCACCTATGCTTCAGGTCGATGAAAACGGCAATAAAAGTGCTTTATATCCGTCTGCTATGCATCCCGATGCACCCGATGTACTGGAAAAATGCCTTCAACATGCACAAAAAAACGGGTTCAAGGTTTTTCTCGGTCTGAACATGAACGAACGGTGGTGGAAAGTCAACTATCCCGGCTATTGGCTGGATGAGCAAATGGAAATAGGCAATAAAGTAGCCGACGAAATTCTCGCAAGGTACAAAAACCGTTACGGAGAAACCTTGTACGGCTGGTACTGGGTTTGGGAAGTCGACAACCTGAACTGGAATACGGACGAAAAACGGAACATGCTTGCCAATGCACTAAATATCAATTTAGACCATTTGTCGGAAGTAAGTCCCGACATGCCGCTCATGCTTTCGCCATTTATGAATTACCGTGTAGGTGTTAATGCCGAAGGTTACGGACAACTGTGGAAAGAAGTTTTTGCCCAAGCGCATTTCCGTCCCGGCGACATTTTTGCTCCACAGGACTGCCTCGGTGCCGGCGGATTGACATTCGACCTGTTGCCCAAATGGTTTGACCATCTGAAAGCCGCCGTAGAAACCAAATCGGGTTTGCTCTTTTGGTCAAACGTGGAAAATTTTGAGCAACATTCATGGGTAAGTGCTACAATGGACAAGTACGCCCAACAGATAGAAATGGAAAGACCCTACGTAAGCGGGATGATAACATTTGCTTACAGCCACTATTACAGTCCTTTGGCTTGTAACCGAATGCTCCATGACGCTTATGTGTATTACTATAAAAACGGGTGCCTTCCCGAAGTTGCCGTCCCCAAGCCGGTTTCCAATGCGACTCTGACAAAAGACGGACAAGGAAATAATGTCCTTCAATGGACGTTGCCCGAAGCCGAACCGAATTTGCTGGGTGTCCGAATTTACAAAAACAGCAACCTGATAAGATATTTGCAAACAGATAAAACCGGAGTTTGCGTTACTTCATTTACGGATGAAAATTCGCTGCTTTCCGACCTCACTTATCAAATAACAACCTATAATGTTATCGGTAAAGAATCCGTTGCAATCACCGTAAATTAAAGAAAGTTTCCATACATAATTATTAATTTTTAATTCATACAGTATGCAAAAGTATCAAAAATCAGCGGCAACATTCATGATTGTCTGTTGCCTTATGTGCTCTCAATCGCTTTTTGCCCAGACAGTAACCGGCAAGGTTACCGACAATCGCGGCGAGGAACTTGTGGGAGTGAGTGTTACAGTTAAAGGAACTCAAACAGGAACCATATCCGATTTGAATGGAGAATTTTCTGTGCAAGCGCAAACCGGACAAATATTGGTTTTCTCTTATCCGGATTTCAAAACAATGGAAGAGCCTATCGGCGACACACAAAAAACACTGCAAATCACTTTGCAGAAAAATATCATTGACATTGATGAAGTGGTTGTCATTGGTTATGGAAATGTGAAAAAGCGTGATTTAACAGGCTCGGTGGCATCCATCAAAAGCGATGAGTTGTTGCAATCGCATCCGACAGGTATTAATCAGGCTTTGCAGGGAAAAATCGCAGGTGTGGTGGTTAGTCAGTCCGATGGGGCACCCGGTGCCGGTATCACTATTCAGGTGCGTGGAGCCAACTCTTTCACCACCACAACCGAACCACTTTATGTAGTAGATGGGATTCCGTTCAACGTGGGAGGCGCTCCGGCTACCGACTACGGAATGAAGCAGGCAAACAACCCGCTGAACATGATCAATCCGAAAGACATTGAATCCATCGAAATTTTAAAAGATGCTTCCGCGACCGCCATTTACGGTTCCCGCGGTGCAAATGGCGTTGTGTTGATAACCACCAAACGGGGTTCTGAGGGAAAAGCCAAAGTTGATTTTTCTGCCAATTTCGGCATTTCCAAAATCGCCAAAAACATTGGTGTACTGGATGCCTCCCAATATGCCGAATATCGAAACGAATTGGTAATCAACGGATATACTTATGACGGCAAATCATACGTGGATCCTACCCAATTGCCTTTTCCCGGAGTATGGACGCAAAACTCGGAGACAGGCAAGAGCACCTATCTGCCAAGCCCGGCGGACTATCGCAACGGCTACGACAACGGCGGTAGGAATTGGCAGGACGAAATCTACCAAACAGCCTTCTCACAAGATTACAATCTGACCTTGTCGGGCGGTGATGCCAAAGGATCGTACTTAATCAGCGGTGGTGTTTTAGACCAACAGGGAATTATCCTCAACTCTTATTACAAACGCTACTCACTGCGTGCAAGTATTAACAGGCAAATACGCAACTGGCTTGAATTGGGCGGAAATATCTCGGTAACAAAATCAGATAACCGCTTTGCCCGTACCTCAACAGAAAATTATGGCATTACTTCCGACGCGATGCGGTTTAATCCGACTTTGCCAAAAGAAGCACCCGACCAAGCTTCCGGTTACTCCGAAGATTACGGCAACGGGCTGTCGAATCCGTATTTATATGCTACCACCGCGAAAAATTTAGTAGGGACAACCATTATCAGCGAATCCGGTTATGCAAACATCAAATTCACGGATTATCTCTCTTTCAGGCAAAATGTCGGATATTGGGGCAGCACAAACAAACGCGACCAGTATTACAACAGGTATGTTGCCGGAGGAGTTAGTCCTACTAATGGATACGGTATTCAAGCCGATAATTATTATTCGAGTCTGACGACTGAATCTATGCTGACATTTTACAAGAATTTCGGCAAAAATCATCACTTAGATGCCGTTGCCGGATGGACTTACGAAATAACGGACTGGGGCGGCAAATCTATGTCAGCCAAAGACTTCCCCAACGATATGAATGAAGAATGGAATATGGGCGCAGCCACCAATCCCGACCCGCTCACTTCAGACAGGGGACAGTCGCGTCTAATGTCGTTTTTGGGTAGATTCAATTACATTCTGATGGATAAATATCTGTTGACCGCTTCTTTCCGCCGCGATGGTTCCAGCCGCTTGGCCAATAACCGCTGGGGAAATTTCGGTTCTGTAGCCTTTGCTTATCGCTTGTCGGAAGAAGAATTTATCAAAAACCTCGGTATTTTCGATAATTTGAAACTTCGTTTATCCTACGGGCAAACCGGAAACCAAGGAATCAATGCGTATGCAACCCGTTCCCGAATGGTAGCCTTCCTTTATCCCTATAACAATAGTTTAAGTAGCGGATATGCAGAAGACCGCTGGGGAGGTCCGGCAGCACCCAATCTTAAATGGGAAACAACCAGCCAATACAATGTGGGATTGGACATCGGCGTTCTGAAAAACCGTGTCAATTTTGTTATTGACTATTACGAAAAACATACCAAAGATCTTTTGCAATACCAATTCATTCCCCAAAGTACCGGCGCAAACAGCATCGCAACCAATTATGGTTCCGTTTACAATAAGGGATTAGAAATCACCGGTAATTTCTATCCGATAGACACCCGCGATTTCAAATGGAAACTTGATGCTAATATTTCCTTCAACAAAAATGAAATCCGCGATTTGGATGCCGACCAGTTTTCGGACGTAGCATGGGGAATTGAAAGTGTATTCCTTCGTCGCAACGGAGAGGCAATCGGTTTGCTTTATGCTTACAAAGAAGATGGATTTTTTGACAATGAAGCGGAAGTGCGAGCGAATCCGGTTTACAAAAACGAATCAGATTCAAAAGTACAAAGCATGATTGGTCAGGTAAAATACAAAGACACTGACGAAAACGGTGTTATCGACGACCGCGATAAAGTAATCGTAGGGAATACCAATCCTAATTTTATATACGGTATCACCAATACGTTTACCTATAAAAATTTCAGTCTGAGTTTTTTCCTACAAGGCACCAAAGGAAACGATATTCTAAACGTAAACCTTTACCAGTACGATATGGCTTCCACGACCAATATGCCGGCTTTTGTCTATAACAACCGCTGGACAGCAGAAAACAAACAAAATGCCGAATTTCCCCGTGCCGACAATACCTATACAAGAAGTATGAAAGCTTCCGACCGCTTGGTAGAAGACGGCTCATACCTGCGCCTGAAAAATTTAACATTCGGTTACCAGTTTAAACCACCTTCCTTTATTAAGGAAATAAGCATGATCAATCTGACGGTTGGTGTCAACAATCTGTTCACTATTACTAAATACAGATGGTTCGATCCCGATGTGAATACTTTTGGCAGCGATGCTTCTCGACGAGGTGTTGATATGAATTCCTATCCGGCATCACGTACTTTTAATTTTGGAGTTCAAGTTTTTTTCTGACAGTTTTTAACCATAAAATAATATACAATGAAACCAAAAATATTTAATTACATCGCTCTATTGTTTATCACAATAAGTGCTTTTTCCTGCGACGATATGCTGGATGAAAAAGTTTACACTTTTGTTTCCGGCGAAGATTTGGTCGCAAATAAGAATTACAAGGAATTGGTTGCCGGAGCATACAATGCTTTGTCCTACCCGTTCCAATGGGGAAATTACCACGGCATGGTTAATTTCGACACCGATTATCAAACCGGTCCCGGGTGGGCTTTCGGGAGCCTCGGTGCTGGTAATTATTACGAAAACGGCGATAACACCAACTTTTATTCTTATTACTATATTGCCATTCGCCGCGCCAGTTACCACTATGCTTTGGTCAGCCAAATGGATATTCCCGAAAAGGAAAAAAACAACGCCATGGGCGAACTGGCTTTTTTGAAGGCATGGTCGTATTTCAATCTAGTACAGTATTATGGCGACATTCCCTTGTACAAAACTTCCATTTCGGAAGGCGCTCCGTTGAACCTTCCTCGTTCGTCTATCAAAGAGGTGTATGAGCACATCATCGAATGCCTGCAATTTGCCGAAGGCGCCATGTATTCCACCCACGATGCGGGATATACGAAAGGACATCCTTCGCTGGGAGCTGCTAAAGCGCTGTTGGCAAAGGTCTATTGCACCATCGGTTCCGCTTCAATGGCTCAGGGAAATAATATAACCGTTTCGGGCGGTCCCGCCATTCGGAAAGACGACAATGGCAACGACGTGCGAATCGCTTTCCCTGCCAATGTAGCGATAAACAAGAATCAGGTTGCCGGCTACGAAGGCTTCAATTCCGATGACTATTACAGATTAGCCGCAGACAAAGCCAAGGAATTGATTGACCTCAACGAATACGAACTGTACGATTCGCAACAGGAATTATGGAGTCCGGCAAGCAAAAACGGCAAAGAATTTATTTTTACCCTGCAGACGGTTCCTCAAAATGATGATTTAGGAAACTTTATGGCGACCGATTATTGCGGATATTACAAAGAAAATGGAGAATTGACCAGCGGTTATTATGTTATGCGCGACCATTGGTTCCAACTGTTTGACGTAAGCGACGAACGAATTACATGGGGCGTAATACACCGAATACCTTTTTCCACCAACAGTTCTACAGGTGATTTGGAATGGTGTTACTATCCCGCTCGCGACAGCATAAAAGTGCGTTTGGGACAAGACGGATACCAACCGACAGATGTATTAAGGTACGATGCCCATTTATACGGGTCCAAATTGCTAAAATTCCGTCAGGTAACCGGTCCGGTAGATGGCACACGCAGCGATTTTAATTTTCCGTACATGCGCTATGCCGAAGTCCTGTTGTTATATGCGGAGGCTGACAATGAACTGAACAACGGACCTTCCGGTCGCGCCATCAGCGAAGTGGAAAAACTGAACACACGCAACAAGAGCCTTTTGGCATCGGATATCGGCAACATAAAGCCATGGACAAAAGAATCTTTCCGTTCTTATATTCTGGAAGAGAGAGCCAAGGAATTTGCACAAGAAGGTATCCGCAGGTTTGATTTGCTCCGCTGGGGTATTTACCTGCAAACTATGAACGCGATTGGCAGGACAGACGAAAACGGCGTGATTAAGGAACGCGAACAACGCCACCTCTTGTTACCGTTGCCCGCCAACGAAGTGAATACTAATCAATATATCGAAGTAAATAATTCTGGATGGTAAAAAATTTAATACAATAAAAAAATGAAAACATTTAATTTTAAAATACAGCATTTAGTTTTAATAGCCGCCGTACTCTTTGCATGGTCGTGCGAAGATAAGGAGGAAGAAATTGGGAGCCCTTCATTTACGAAAATTTCTCCCATTAACAACGATTCCGTATCCATTTCATCCGGAAATATGGGTGACTGGATTGCGGTAGCAGGTAAAAATCTTGAAAGTGCCCTGGCTATCCGGTTCAACGATGTGGAAGTGGATATGGAAGAGGTATATTACGAAAATGAAGTTTTGTATCTGCAAATTCCGGTGAAAATGCCTTTGGAAGTTACCGATAAATTGACCGTAACGACTCGCGGCGGAGAATTGGCTTTTGACTTTACCGTCAATGTACCTGATTTGGAACTGACCGGAATGTTCAACGAATACACACCACCCGGCGATACGATTAAAATCTACGGAAAGTTTCTCGATTTGTATGAAATTACAAGCGAAAACACGAAAATTGTGTTCGGCGACATTGAATCGCCCGTTATTGATAACAACGGAAATTATCTGACGGCGAGAGTTCCCCAGAATGTACAAGCCAATGTGAAAGTGCAAGCCGTGAATAGCAAGTTCAACGCTACGGCTGAGTGTCCGGGTTGGTATCAAGACAAGCACAATATCATCACTACTTTCGACGATGATTTCCCATATACGAGTAGTGCCGGTCAACAATGGGTAGGCGTCTGGACGGATCCCAAGCCGGTTTCCGAAAAATACATCCGTTTTGAAGTAACTCCGGAAACCTATCCTAGTGGTTTGAGCTGGTTTTACCTGATGGAATACAACGTGAACTACCCATTGGATGCGCTGGCTCATCCCGAAAATTACGTCCTGAAATTCGAGTTGAATATGTTGAATCCGATTCAGCGGACGAACTTTTTTATTTACTTTTACTGGGCGATAGATCCGGATCCAATCGGCGGCGGAAATTTCTCGGTTCAGAGTCTGGGTGTATGGCAAACCGTCACCCTCCCTTTGGACAAAATTTTATTGAAAGACAAATGGGCGGCAAGTCCTTATCCTTGGGACGGCGTATCCACCAATTGGAGCCTCAATTTCAGGGTTGAAAATTTTGCGCCTGTTGAACGGGTTGCCATGTATTTTGATAATTTGAGGATTTATAAATTGGGCGATTAATATGGTAAAAAAAAAAGGACTATTTTTCCTTCTGTGTATATGTGCATGTAGCCTGTATGCACAGAAGGAAAATGTTGTTAAACCGGTTAATGGAACATGGCTGAACTTGCCGTATCAGGATGTAAGGAACAAGTACATGAATCCGCCTCATTTGGATATGACGAATCCGGATTTCTGGGAACAGAAAGTAAAGGAATATTCGGAAATGGGCTTGCAATACCTGATTATCATGGCGGTTGCCAATGAGCAAAAAGCCTATTATCCGTCCGGTTTTATGGAAAAGATTTATCCGTCCGGACGTAAAAGTCCGGTGGAAGCCATTATGGATGCGGCAGACCAATACGGTATGCGCGTATTCATGAGTTGCGGCTGGGCAATCAATCAGGATGACGATTTGCGTAAATCCGAAATCCGGGCGATTCAACAGCATATCATGAGCGAAACAGCAACATTGTTCGGACACCGCCAATCATTCTATGGTTGGTATTTGCCCGTCGAAGACAGTTTGGAACCCTATCTTTCCGATCATGCCGTTGACGCGGTGAATACGCTCGCAACCAAAGCCCGCCAACTGACGCCCGGCGCCCAAATCATGGTATCGCCCTACGGTATTTGTCACGCTGATTTCGATAATCGGAAATTCGGCAAACAAATCAAAAAACTAAAAGTCGATATCATTGCTTATCAGGATGAAGTCGGTTGTGTGCGCGAACCTATGCCGATGCAACGGATGAAAGAGCATTTCAAGCAATTAGCCGAGATTCACAAGGGAACCCCTATTCGCTTATGGGCTAATGTAGAATCATTTACATGGGAAAAAGGAACCAATTCGCGCGAATCGGCGCTGATTCCAGCGGCATTTCCCCGCTATCTTTCGCAAATCACAGGTGTATCGCAGGCAGGTGTAGAAGAAGTGGTCAGTTTTGCTATCTACGGAATATACGATAATCCGCAGTCGCCCATGCCTTTCGGGCAACCGATTGAATCGGCGAAAGCCTATCGGGATTATCTTGATTGGCAAACAGGCAAAGGACGATGGCCGTTACTGGAGGCGACTTTCAGAGGTCAAGTAAACCATGCCGCCGTTGGGAAGCCTGTTATATCCCTTTCTCATCCGGACAAAAAATACAGTGCTTTAACCGATGGAGCGTTGGGCGAAGAAAACTGCGAGGATACTCGTTGGCTTGAATGTAACGGTCTGAATGTAACGATTGATTTAGGCGCATCCACAGCAATAAAAACCCTCGCGGCACGTTTTCTGCAATACACGCTTGCCTCCGTAGCATTACCGGAAACGGTCGATTTTTATCTTTCCGATGATGGTATCCATTTTGAAAAAGTAAAAACAGTAATCATGGAAACAAGTCCTAACGACAAGCATGATTGCTGGATAGATATGGCAGATACAGGTTCAATCGACCGAAAGGCACGATATATCCGAGTCATAGCAGAAAATAAAAAAGACAAGAAACTTTTTTGCGATGAGTTATTTGTCAACCCCGAACGTGAATTTTTGACAATAGACAGTGTAAACTAATTGAGTTGTTGAAAAAATTATTATCTTTGCGGTCATTAAATCTTAATCTAAAACGGACAGAATTAATGAGAGCAATTCTTCTATCATTCATATTATTTCTCGCCCTCCCTGTGTTTGGGCAGTTGAAATACCAAAGTGCCGATGCCTTGCCGTTGTTTGGAAAAATATCAGACCAAACAGAAACACGCTACGAAAGGCTTCCGGCGGTATTGCGGACGGTGAGCCGCCCGCCGGTATGGAATTTGGGCAAAAATACGGCAGGATTATACCTGCGGTTTCGCTCCAATAGCACCACTATCGGGTTGAAATGGACACTGTACAAAAACAACACGATGACCCACATGACGCCAACGGGCATCAAGGGATTTGATTTATATTGTTTTGAAAAAGGGACTTGGCATTTTGTCAATTCGGCACAGCCCGCAGCCAATGCAATGAACAATGAAAGAACTGTTGTTTCCAACATGGACGGCAGCGAAAAAGAATTTATGCTTTATTTTCCGCTCTATGACGGCGTTACTGCCTTGCAAATTGGCATTGATTCTACGGCAACCATAGCATCACCTGCATTGGCGGTGCCGCTTTATGATAAGCCCGTGATATGCTACGGCACCAGCATTTTGCAAGGCGGATGCGCCACACGTCCCGGAATGGCACATACCAATATCTTATCACGCCGATTCAATCGCGAATTTATCAATCTGGGATTTAGCGGCAATGGGCAGTTGGATTACGAAATAGCAGAACTCATTGCCACTCGCGAGCCTTCGTTAGTTATACTGGATTTTGTCCCCAATGCAAGTGTAGAGCAGATGCAGGAGAAAATGGAAAACTTTTATTTCATCATTCGCAAAAAAAATCCGCAAGTTCCCATACTCTTTATTGAAGACCCACGATTTCCACAAGGTAAGTATAACCTCACTATGCGGCGGGAAGTAGAAGCCAAAAATGCGAAACTGCACGAAGTTTTTAATCGGCTAAAAGCCAAAGGCGAACAAAACATAGCATTGATTTCTTCTGAGCCGATGATAGGCACCGACGGCGAAGCCACTGTGGACGGCATCCATTTTACCGATTTGGGTTTTATGCGCTATGCCGACTATTTGGAACCGATTATCAAAAAATATATTAAGTAGTTTATTTTCTTTGCCCCAATGCGAAAACCATTTCTCCTCCACGCACAATATCTTCGTGCTTCAAAACGGTGCTCAGATATGGTTTGCCGTTAAGCGTAACGGATTGCACATAGTTATTGTCGTTGCCAATTTTTTTTGCCTTCACTGTAAAAGTTTTTCCATTGGACAGATGCAATACAATTTCGGGCAAGCAGGGTATGCCCAACTGATATTCGGCTTTGCCGGGGCACATCGGGTAAAAACCCATGGCACTGAAAAGATACCAAGAACTGAGTTGCCCGCAGTCGTCGTTGCCGGGTAGTCCGCTTGCTGAGGGCAGGTAGTATTTGTTCACAATTTCGCTCACACGCTGTTGAGTTTTCCACGGTTGTCCGCAAACATTGTACATATAGGGAGCGTGCATCACAAATTCATCGCCTACATAATAAATATCATTGTCGAACAAGTAATCGAGAAACGTAACCAACGAATCGTTTCCGCCCAAAAATTGAGCAATGGTTTCTACATCGTGAGGGGCAAAAAGAGTGTAATTTCGACGATAATTGTCAACACCTTTTTTGTTGAAACCGCTCCATAAACTAATATCGTAATCATCGGGGTGCGCCCAAGTGCCATTGCTATGCCGCCCGCGCACCAAGCGGGTTTCGTTGTCCAACACATTTTTGAAATTTCCACCGCGTTTGTAAAATTCTGCGGCTTTTTCGTTATCACCTTTCTCAGCAAAAAATTGCGCCAAACAAAAATCGTCGTACGCAAATTCCATCGTGCGTGCTACCGATTCGTGATAATGGTTGATGGGCACATAGCCATATTGGTTGTAATCCAATATCCCCAAACGCCCCCATGCCAAATAATTTCCTTTTTCGTAGGCATTTTTGAGCATTGCTTGCGCTGCTTTTTCCGCATCAAAATTGCGGACACCTTTCACGTAGGCATCGGCAATGACCGCATCTCCGTGTGTGCCAAACATACAGTTGGTGTAGCCCGGATTGGGCCACTTGGGCATCCAGCCGCCTTCGTCGTAAGCATTGAGCAAACCGGTAATCAACTCGCCTGCAAATTCAGGTTTGAGTAGCACAAACAAGGGATGAGTGGCACGATAGGTATCCCATAGCGAATAGTCGGTGAAACTTTTTCCCTTGTGCACCTTGCCGTCAAAAGGACTGCGGTATTGCCCGTCCTCTGTGAGATTGCGCGGCAGCACAAATGAATGATAGAGTGCCGTATAAAAAACTTCCTTTTGTTCGTCAGTGGCGGCGGGCAATTCAATTACCGACAATTCTTTGTTCCACACCTCCGCCGTTTGTGCTCTAACAGCAGCCAAGGTAGCATCGCCGATTTCGCGTTCAAGGTTGGCACGCGCTTGTTCTTCGCTGATAAAAGATGTTCCCACTTTTGCCGTTACCACCTCGCCGTTTTGAGTTTTGAAGCGGACGTAAGCACCGATTTTAGTAGCGTGTGCCAACTCGCGATTGCCTTCCATTACCGCTTCCTGCGCAGGCATCACCCAAGTCAATTTGATGTTAGCACCCCACAAATCTTGATGAAAATCAATTTGAATATCGTATTCTTTGCCTGCTTCGAGTTTCAACTTTTTTTGATTAGAGGGTATAAAAGAATAAGCGCGTGATTCGTTATTTTCTATCACTACTTTTTTATCTATGAGCAGCCGTGCTCGGTCGTCAGCCTGAAGCCCCAAAGTATATTCGCCTGTTACGGGAGGCACGAGTTTTCCTGTCCACGTAACATCGTAATGATCAAAATCAAAATCGCCTATCGGTCTATAACCTTCGCCCCAATTGAAATCAATGATGGGGTCAATTCGTTCATTGCGCAAATTGCCTTCGGCAGGAGAATTTTGGGTATAAACGCCCTTCAATCCATTTACACGCTTGCCGTTTTGCTGTGTGAACAAGTATTTTGATTCAATGGCTACGGGGTAATCCGCACTTTGATTGAAGGTGCCAAAACCGTCAAAATCTTTGTCAAACTGCACCACAAAATAACCGCTTTCGGTGTATCCACGCGCCGAAGCAATGCTGGTGCCTGCGATTTCTCTGCGTTCGGGGTCAATAACAACTTTGCCCGGCACGCCGGCTGTAAAGAGCGACGGCAGCGCGTCTATCAACACATAAGCACTATCCGATTGTGGAAAAGTGAAATTCATCACCGATGCACTATGGGTAGCCGCCAATTGCACTTTCACATTGTAATCGTCCAACATCACTTCGTAGTAATGCGGCTTGGCTATTTCGGTTTTGTGGTCAAAAGCAGAACTGCGTTCTTCGGGGCGGTAACGCAATTTGCCCACAATGGGCATCAACTCTACCGAGCCGTAATCGAACATCACAGCACCCGAAGGATAGTGAGTTCCCAAAAAACCGGAAATGTAGGGGTGCGCATACCAATAAGGCACGCGGTGATTGATAGTGCCCGCCTCTTTGCTTGCCATTGTGTGGGCAGTCCATTCGGTCATACCAAAGGGCACCGTAACACCCGGAAAGGTGTAGCCCGAAGGGTCTTCGTGTCCGGCAACCGCCACACCGCCTTGCCAAACTTGCGTACCAATCAGCGGATTGACGTGTTGCACCAATCCGTCCTCTGGGCTGCTACAACTGTAACAACTGTAACAACAAACGAGGATAATTCCTACGGCAATACTCTTTACGTTTTTCATATTCATATAATTTTTAGTGATTATTTATTTAATTATTTATATTGTTGATTTATTTGTGAAACTGCATACAAGGGGTAGAGAAAGATATTTGGAAGCCATCCAAAACTTTCTAAAGAGCAACGAATACCATACTGCGATTTCTTTTCGGACATAAAAATAGAAAAACTTTGCATAGAGCCTCTTGTGCCTGCTTTTACCTCTATGGGGACGATGTCGTTGCTGCGCTGTATTACATAATCTACTTCTGCCTGACTTCCACGCTGTTCGCGCTGCCAATAATACAACTGCGCAGGATAATTGCAAGGTGCGGATTTTAGCAATTCCAATCCGACAAACAATTCGGCAACTGCACCCTTATTGATTTGTTCCAGCGTTTCGCCCAATAGTATTTGTGAAATATCTAAATGCAAAAATCGCTGCATAATGCCGGTATCAAACATCAAAAATTTGCGAATTTTTGAATTAGATTCCGCTCCAAGCGGCAATCCGTTTGCCGAAGTATGGGTAACAGGATAAATAAGTCCTGCCAGCGAAAGCAACTCTACCGCTTCTTTTATTTGCTCATGCTTAGCCGTTTGCGAAGCGCGAGAATAGATAAATTTGTTGCCTGTTTGTTCCATCACAGAAACAAAAACATCTTGTAGGCGCGATGTAGGAACGCGCGATTTGTATTTGGCAAAATCGTCATAAAAAGCCAAAGTCAAATCATCCAAAATCAATTGACAATCCTGCAAGGTACCGCCTTGTGAGTAGGTAGCCACCACTTCGGGCATTCCTCCTATTGTGATAAACCGTACCAAATGAGTCAAGCAATTATGATGCAAGGCTTCTGCCATCGGTTTTTGGGGCGAAGATTTTTGTATTGCATCTGCCATTGCCGCAAAGCCCATTGCTCGCAGATATTCATCAAAAGAAAGCGGATACATAAATAAAGAACGTATGCGCCCCACGCCAAATGAAGGCAATTCTTCCAACGCAAATTCCAATAGCGAGCCGGCGGCAATCAAGTGCAATTCCGGCATATCTTCGTAAAAAAATCGTAACGATGAAATGGCAGGGATACAAACCTGAATTTCATCAAAAAACAGCAAAGTTTTGCCGGGTATAATTGGCGTTCCAAAAACAGCAAATAATTCTTCGCAAATTCGTTGCGGCGATAAATCCTTTTCAAAAATCGCACGTAAATTGTGTGCATTTTTGTCTTTTTCAAAATTTACCTCCACAAAATACTCAAATTGTTTGGCAAATTCCCGCACAGATGACGACTTACCCACTTGACGTGCTCCGCGAAGCAACAGAGGTTTACGCGAAATGGATTGTTTCCATTCCTGTAAATACTTGTCTATATGCCTTTTTATATACTTTTTGCTCATAGAGTCAATTTATATTTTTAGGCAAAGGTAATAATAAAAAATGAAAAAAGCAAACCAAACAAACACAAATTTGGGCAAAAAGTCAGACCGAACAAACCTTATTTTTTCCTAAAAATAAGGTTTGTTCG
>BNTQ01000062.1 GCA_025996715.1 Bacteroidia bacterium
AGTGATTGCTGATTTGTTGCAAACCGACAAAGAAGAACTTCTTGTCCTTTGGCTTGCCGACCAAATTACCGTAGTTGTGGCAGATGAAAAAAAAATTGCGGATAAAGCGTTGAAAATTGCGAAAGAAAATATCGAAGTGTCAAAAGTTGTCAAAGTCAAGTCATAATTTTGCAAGAAATTTGAAAATATGGATAATTCAAAAATAATAGACACATTAAACAATTCGCCAAGCGTGGAACTGCTAAAAGCAAGAAACAGAGAGTTTATAATTTTGTTTTTTGTGGAAGTTTTTGCGCAAACAACAGCAGTATTGTCTGAAAATATCCATTATAAGTTGGCTGATTATTTGGAAACAAAAGGAATTGAAGTTGATGATGAAAACGAAATAAAACTGATTGATACTTATGAAGAAAAGGCAAAAAAATACATTCAACAATGGGCAGACAGAGGTTTCTTGACAAATTATCAAAATGAAACGGGCGAAATTTTTTATGAATTATCTTCATACACAAGCAAAACAATTGATTGGCTTTCAAATCTTAAAAAAGAAGAATACATTGGAACTGAATCAAAATTCAAAACACTTTTCAATCAACTGAAAGAACTGGTTGAATTTACAAATGAGAACAAAGAAAAACGTTTGCAACTGCTCGAAGACAGAAAACTTGAAATAGAGCAGCAGATTCAACGTTTGAGAATGGGTGAAGATGTCAAAGTATTTGAAGAATACGAAATCGTACCGCGATTTAATGATTTGAATAAATTGGCAAAAGAACTATTGTCTGATTTTAAGGAGGTTGATGACAACTTCAAAACGATTATCAAAGAAATTTATCAAAAACAAACAGATAATTCATTGCAAAAGGGTACTATCTTACAATATACCTTTGATGCTTTGGACGAATTAAAAGGCAGTTCGCAAGGTAAAAGTTTTTATGCTTTTTGGGAATTTTTATTGTCTCAGGATTTACAACGGGAATGGAAAGATTTAACTGAAAGTTTATACGAAACACTCGAAAACAAACAAATTGATGTTAGCGATATTTTTTTGATGAACTTAAAACGGCATTTGTACGATTCCGGCACAAAAGTATATAAAACCAACGATAAAATGGCTGAAAAATTAAGCCGTATCATTCGTGAAAATGAAGTTACAAAAGCAGAAGTTACCAAAAATATTATTCAGGAAATCAAAAAATTATTACTCGAAACAAGCAAAAGAAAAACTAAACTGGATATTTCGTTTGAACTTGAAACGGATATTGAAATAAATTTGCCTTTTGAACGAAAATTAACTTTTGAACAATCTGAAGAAATCGTTTATAAGCAAAAACCGCAAATGTCTGATACAAATGTAGAAGATTTGAGTAAGTTAAGCAAATTGTTCAATTTGTCGCTTGTAGATAAAAACGAACTTCGCAAGCATATTAAAAATGTTTTGAGAGAAAAATCACAGGCAACGTTAACCGAAATAGTAGAAAATCAGGGCGGTTTATCAAAGGGATTAACCGAATTGTTTGGCTATATCAGCATTTTGAAAGAATTTAAGCATACTGTAAATTTCGAAAAAACACAGGCAGTTGTGTTTGACAATGAAAACAAAAAATCAATATCAATACCCGAAATAATTTTAACAAGATGAGCGCAGAAAACAACATAAAACCATATTCAAAAGCCATTGTTCGATTATTGAAAGGAACAGCTGAACGCAATTCTAATGTTTGGAATGATATAATTGCATATCAATTTGAAATTCAAGAATATATCAGTACTATCGGTTTGGAATTAATCATAAAAAAAGATGAAGGATTTGCTTTTGTAAAACAAATTGAATTAGACGACAATAGTACTTTAAATTTGGTTTCACGGCGGCAAATTGGCTTTGAAACGTCTATTGTTTTAGTTGTTTTGCGACAAATTTTAGAAGATTTTGACAGTAATCCAACTGAAACACAATCATTTGAAAAATTTATTACCAATACGGAAATTAAAGAAGAAATAGAATTGTTTTTGCCTGAAAAATACAACAAAGTAAAGTTCATTAAAGATTTAGACCGTTATATTAACAGTGCAAAAGAACTTGGCTATTTGATAGAAAAAAGTCAGAAAGACAATGAAATCAGATACCAAATTCACAGGATTATAAAAGAAAAAATTACTCTTGACGATTTGCAGGAGTTTAAAAATAAATTACAGGAATATGTACAGTTTGTTTAGCACAAGTTCAAGCGTTGCAGGATTTCGACTGCAATATATGGAAATTTTCAACTGGGGAACTTTCCATAACAAAGTATATCCTATTCGTCCGCAAGGGAATAATTCACTTTTGACAGGTGCTAATGAATCGGGGAAAAGCACTCTGGTTGATGCGTTGCTTACCCTGCTTGTTCCAACTAAAAAAGACAGGTTTTACAATCAATCTTCGGGTTTAGTAAAAAAAGGCGACCGGACAGAAGAAACTTATGTGCTTGGAAATTACGGAACTCGCCAAAAAGAAGGCGAAACAGGTACTACTGCACAGCGATTAAGAGATAAGAAAACATATTCGGTTATTATTGCCTCGTTTTACAACACCGACCAACGAATTATCACACTTTTTCAGGTTAGATGGTTTGTTAATGATGAACTCAAAACGACTTTTGGCTTGTCGCGTGAACCACTTGAAATTCAAAAGGATTTCTCGAATTTTGACAGCAAAGGAACGTGGAAAAAATTATTGGATAAAAAATATAACCAAAATACGACTAAAAAACGTATCGAATTTTTTAACGGACCAACTGACTATGGCGAACGAATATGGAATTTGTTTGGTATGCGTTCTTATACAGGACTAACTCTTTTCAACCAGATAGTTGGCGTTAAAGTTTTGGGCGATTTAGATGAATTTATTAGTAACAATATGCTCGAAGGTAAAGATTCTGAAAATGAGTATATTCAGTTGAAAGAAAATTTCCAAACTTTGATAGAGGCAAAAATAAATATTGACAAAACCAAAGAACAAATTGCTCAACTGCAACCAATTGACGAAATTGCCAAAAAACTTGTCGAAATTCAAGATAAGTTAGAAAAATTGCAGCAATCCAAAGAAATAGCTGTGTATTGGTTTGCCAAAAAGAAAGTAGAACTTGCCGAAACAGAACTTGAAAAATGCAAAGAAAATTTAGAAAAATTAAAGGAAGAATTGCAAGAATTAAAAGACCAAGAAACTGACTTAAAAAATCATGAAACAGATTTGACAGTTCAAATAAAAACAGATGCAGTTGGAAATCAAATAGAAAAATTAAAAACTGAAATAAGAGGACTTGAAACAAGCAGAGATAACCGCAAAAAAAAGTTATACGATTACAATAAAATTGCTCAAAAAGTAGAATTTTCCGAAAATCCAACTGAAAAAACCTTTACGGAAAACAGAGAAAAGGCACGAAATAAAAAAGATGAATTGGAAAGTTTAGTTACAGAAAAGAATGAAGAATTAAGATTAGCCAAAAACAAAAGTGATGACATAAAGAAGGATATTGATGCAAAGATTGAAACTATCCAACTGCTTCAAAAAACCAAAAACAATATTTCGGGACGAGAAGCCGAAATCAGAGAAATGATTTTGAACGCAGTCGACGCAACAACAGAAGAAATTCCTTTTATTGGCGAGTTAATGCGAGTGAAAGACAATGAAAAAGAATGGGAATTATCTATCGAAAAAATTCTTCATAATTTTGCTTTACGGTTAATTGTGCCTGAAAAATACTATACAAAAGTAAATCAATTTGTCAATTCCAACAATCTAAAAGGGCGCATTGTCTATCAACGGTACAGAGATTTTACTTCGCTCAAAGAATTTACTAACAGAGATATTGCGTCAAACAGTTTGTTTCATAAAATTGAATTTAAGCCGAAAAATGTTTATACAGATTGGTTGGAGGATGCAATTTTCAACAACTACAACTATGCCTGCGTAAATGATTTACAGGAATTTAACCGTTATGAAGAACGAACCGTAACAAAAGAAGGTTTGATAAAATCAATAAAAGGCAAGCACGAAAAAGACGACCGACCGCATATTTTGCGAAAAGAGAACTATGTGCTTGGTTGGGATAACAAAGAAAAAATACGTCTGATACAAGCAGAAATCAGAACTTTACAGTCAGAACAGCAGGATAATACAAAACAAATTCGTCTTATTGAAAAATCAATCAAAGATACCAATGCTTTAGAAGAAGATTTTTCCGATTTATTCAAACTCTATACCAAATACGATGACATTGATTGGCAATCGTATGCAAAAACCATTCAGGAAAAAACAGAAGAAAAGAAAAAATTAGAAGAAACAAATGATAAAATTAAGGCACTTGATGAACAATTAAAAAAAGTCCAAACTGATTTAAAAACTTTGACTGAAGTTGATATTACAGATAAAAATAAAGCAATTTTCCAATTAGAAGAAGTTGATATTAAAAATGTGAATAGAATTTTTTCTAAAAACTCTAATTTATTGCAACAACTCGGTGAAATTGATACTGCAAATTTTGAACAGGAAAATCCTGATTTGATAACTGTTTCGTATGAAAATATTGAAACAAAACAAACTGATTTTCAAGATAAAAACAGAAAAGAAACAGAAAAGCAAAAAGGACAGAAAAGCAAAAACGAAAGCGAAGTTGCCGAATTAATTCGTCAGTTCAAAATTCCTCCCGACGAAATTACAGGCAAATTCAAAGATTGGCGTTCAGATGTTAATAATTTGCCTGACGCAAAAAACCTTGATTTAATTGGTGAATATCAAACATTTCTTAATAAATTGATTACACAGGATTTAGTCCGCCACGAAGACAGATTCAACAATTTTCTTCGCGAAACCATTACAAACAAAGTGAGTGCTTTCCGTATGTTTTTTGAAAATTGGGCGGAAGAAATCAAAAAAAATATCAAAGATTTGAATTACTCATTACAAGAAATTGATTTTAGTACAAGTCCAACTACCTATATTCAACTCATTGCGCCACAAAAATTAAGCGATGAGGCAACGGAATTTAGAAATTTGCTCAGCAAAGCAATTCCCAATATTCGCGAAGTAGATGCAACTATTGACGGACGCAAGAATCATTTTGAAAATCATATTATTCCGCTTATTGATAAACTTAAAGATGAATCGTGGCGCAAAAAAGTGATGGAAGTTCGCTCGTGGTTTACTTATAAGGCAAAAGAATTTTATAAAGAAACCAACAGTGAACGAAATACTTATGAAAGTATGGGGCAACTTTCGGGCGGTAAAAAAGCCCAATTAACCTATACCATTTTAGGTTCGGCAATTGCCTATCAATTTGGTTTAACAAAAGACAGTTTACAATCCAATTCATTCCGATTTATTGCTATTGACGAGGCATTTAAGGCGCAGGACGAAGAAAAAGCCCGATACCTTATTTCGTTATGCAAACAACTGCACTTACAACTTTTAGTAGTTACACCAAGCGATAATATTCACATAGTTGAAAACGATATTTCGTTTGTACATTATGTTGAAAAAAACGAGGCGGAAGAATCAACGCTCATTGATATGCCGATACAACAATTTAAAGAAGAACGCGAAAAATTTATCAACAAATGATTACCCCAAACGAAATAAAATCCAAAGCAGAAAAGAGATATATTTCTTTTTTGCAATCTGTTGTAGAAGGTATTTCTTTTACTGCAATTGTAATACTTGGCAACAAAAAACCAAGTAAAAATATTTCGGAATACCAATCAGAACTAAAAGCACTGCTTGCTAATTCAAAGGAACAAAAAGGCTTCGGATATACTGTAAAATTTCAAACAATCAAAAAGAAAGATATTGGAACACAAGATATTCCAACAGAAATCAGTTTTCAAACCGAAACCGATTTTCTAAAATACTTGCACAAAGAAAAAGAGGTTGCTGCATTTCGGGAAAGTACAAAAATCATTCTTACCGAATTTCCCGAATTAAAGGATTGGCTTGTAAAATACCCACAAAAAGTCATTGACAATCAAGATAAGTGGGACGATATATTGAAAGTGTGTAACTATTGTAAAGCAAATCCGAAACCAAATTTATATATTCGCGAATTGCCAATACAAGTTCATACAAAATTCATTGAAAACAACAAATTTATAATTAAAGAATTATTAGATGTTTTGATTTCAGAACATATCAATCAAAACAAAAAGGAATTTGAGAAACGATTTAATCTGAAATTTGCAGAACCATTGGTGCGTTTCCGCATTTTGGATAAAAATATTGCTCAAACTTATTTTTCGGGAATAGATGATTTGAGTATTCCTGTAAGTCAATTTGAACAATTAAATTTGCCGATAAAAAGAGCGTTTATAGTAGAAAATAAAATGAACATTCTCACGTTTCCTGTTATAAACGAAACTATTGTGCTGTTTGGTTGCGGTTATGGTGTAGAAATGCTAAATAATATTCAATGGCTCGACAATATAGACCTATTCTATTGGGGTGATTTTGATACAGATGGTTTTCAAATTTTATCACAGTTCAGAGGTTATTTTCCATTTGTAAAAAGTGTTTTGATGGATAAACAGACTTTTGACAGATTTTTTGAAAATGATATAGGAATACCAACTAAAATCAAAACAATATTAAACCTAACAGATGAAGAACAAGAATTATACAAACTTTTGAAAGATAATAATTGGCGTTTAGAACAGGAAAAAATTCCACAGAGATATGTAAATGAAATAATAATAAACGAATAAATTGAATTATGTCCGAATCTCAAAACATAGAATACAAGAAGTCAATGACCAAACAGAAATTGTTAGAACACTTGCAGGATATTGAATGGGACAACTTTGAGGTTAAAAAAGCAGAAAACAAATTGCCTCAAAGTTGTTGGGATACTGTGAGTGCGTTTGCAAACACTTCGGGCGGTTGGCTCGTTTTGGGCGTGTCGCAAAACGGCAAAAAGTTTGATGTTACCGGCGTTGCCGATATGGAAAAGTTGGAACAGGATTTAGGCAACACGCTTCGTTCCAAAAACAAATTCAATGTTGTTATCACCCCGACTTTTCAGAAATTTGACATTGACGGCAAAAAAATATTGGCTTGTTTTATTCCTTCGTCAGACATTAAACCTGTGTATTACAACAGTTTGACAAACACTTTCATTCGTACAGGCAGCGGCGACCAGCGGGCAACGGAATTTGAAATCAACTCATTGTTTCGCGACCAGACCTTTGGAACAATGTCGGAAAAAACCGTTGAGGGAACTTCTGTCGATTCGCTGAATAAAAGTTCTTACAATCGTTTTCGGGAATATCTGAAATGGCGAAATCCCGATTTGCGTTATAACCAAATGAATGATGACGAATTTAACCGCCGTTTGAAAATTGTAAAAGACGGCAAACTGACTTATGGCGGGTTGCTGTTTTTGGGCAAAAACGAAGAAATTACCGATACCTTTTCCGATTTTCGCGTTGATTATTTTGAAATTCCGGGCACAAATTATTCCGATGCTGCAGTTCGTTACACATACAGAATTGACGAGCAGGAAAACCTTTGGGAATACTATTTTGTGCTGTTTCAACGCTTAAAAAATTATGCAAATAATCCACTGACAATCGGCGAAATGGGTATTGGACACGAAGACACAAAAGAAATAGATGCTTTGCGCGAAGCACTTGTTAATTTGCTCATTCACAGCGACTATTTCAGTATAATGAAACCTCGTATCCGTGTTTTTAGCAACCGCATTGAATTTGAAAATCCGGGCAGTTTGCCATTGTCCGTTGAAGAACTGATGAAAATTGACGAATCGCTACCGCGAAATCCTGTTTTGGCAAAATTTTTCCGTATCGCAAAACTCTGTGAAAGCGGTGGTTACGGCTTTGATAAAATGCTTGAATGGAAAAAGCAAACCGGCAACGATGTTACTTTTGAAACCTCAATCGGCAAAACAAAATGTACTTTTATGATTGATACAACACAAGTAATCGGAGAAGAAAGTGGTACGGAAGGTGGTACGGAAAATGAAGAAAGAGGTACGAAAAGCGGTATGAAAAGCGGTACTACTGAAGAAAAAAGCGGTATAAACATTACAGAAAGCATTACAGAAAGTGCCAAAAACATTACAGAAAACATTACAGAAAAACTGACTGACAATCAGAAAAAAATAATAGAGAACATTATTAACAATCCTCACATAACGTCTGATGAATTATCGCTAATAGTAGGTATTGCCCCTGTAAATATAAGAGTAAACATTAGAAAACTCAAACACAAAGGCATTATTCGCCGAGATGGTGCAGATAAAGGCGGGAAGTGGATAATTATTGACAAAGAAAAAGAGTGAAAATCAACTTGGGCTGCCTATAACGAGCGGTTTTTTGCTATGCTTGCCCTACTCCCGCAGAAACGTTAGTGTTAATTTGCAAGTTTATCGCCCGCGCAAACATTAGTGAAAGCAAGCACAGCATAAAGCCGCCAACACGTTATCGTTCTTTTGTTGAGCAACTACTTTTTCAAATCGTTCTAATTCTTCTTCGTGTTTGATGATGCAATAAAACAAAGCGTTTATGAGCGGCAAAAAGGTATCTGCAAAAATTGCAAAAAGCATTTTGAACTCACCGCAATGGAAGCCGACCACATAACGCCTTGGCACGTCGGTGGAAAAACGACAGAAGATAATTGCCAAATGCTATGCAAAGAATGTAATCGCAGGAAATTGGGGAGGTAAGGGATATCCCTCGCCAGCGTGCGGCTCTACCTCGCGCTGTTTATTTTGATAGGCACATCAAAATTAATGAAAATTAGGCAGCATTTTCGATGCCGCCTAATTTATTTGTAATTTGGACAGAAAATGAGAAAAGTTTGGTAACTTTGTTCCGTAAAATAACAACGAAGATATTAGTAAAAATCAGTTTATGCAAAATTTGCATAAACTGAAGTTTGTTTAAAAAACAAAATATGATGAAAGATAAAAAAACCGTTCTTTTGCACACCTCGTGGATAAGCACGCTGGGCAACGCTTTTTTATCTGTGGCAAAACTCGTCATCGGTTTTATATCGGGGAGTTTGGCTGTGATTAGCGATGGCATTGACTCTGCGAGCGATGTTGTGATTTCGATAGTGATGCTGTTCACCGCCCGCATTATGAGCCGCCCGCCCGACAAGGAACACGTTTTTGGTCACGAAAAAGCCGAAAGCATTGCAACAAAAGTGCTTTCGCTTGTGATTTTTTTTGCGGGCATACAAATGCTAATCACCTCAGTAAAGCAGACTTTCAACGCAGAGGAAAAATTACTTCCTTCGCTGCCGGCAATCTACGTAACGGTTTTTTCGATAGCAGGAAAATTGATTTTGGCGTACTATCAATTTCATCAAGCAAAAAAAATTGACAGCAGTATGCTGAGAGCCAACGCAAAAAATATGCGGAATGATGTCATCATTTCGTTGAGCGTGCTCGTTGGACTTGCGTTCACTTTCGTTTTGAAAATGCCCGTTTGGGACGCTGTAACCGGCATATTAGTAGCACTTTACATACTTTATTCCGCCTTTGGAATTTTTATGGATTCCAATGTGGAATTGATGGACAGCGTTAAGGACACATCGGTTTATGACAAAGTTTTTGAGGCGGTCAGCGAGGTGCAGGATGCCGAACGTCCTCATCGGGTGCGGATTAGAACGATTGGCAGAATGTACGTCATTGGCATTGATATTGAGGTAGATGGCGGCATTTCGCTCAACGAGGCACACAAAATTGCAAACAGTGTAGAAGAGAGTATTCGGCGAAAAATCCCCAATATCTACGACATACGAATGCACGTTGAACCACGAGGCACCGTGCACGACGATGAAAAATTTGGGTTGACGGAACAATCATTGTTGTGTCGCACGATGAAACATTTTTGGGACAAATAAACATAAAACGGGCAATTGAACTCTAACAAACAACAAATAAATTTAAACTTTACATAGATATGAAAGACCTGCCACTTTCCAAAAACTTATTCACAATATACATCTGTGCCTTTGAGTAATACAACAGTGCTTGATATTGCCTGCCGTCGTCTGCTGTTTTTTCTATGGCTTCGATGCCATTTTCTTTTCCTAAATCGGTAACTGCCCGCGCGTTTTTGCCTCTATTATCCGTAACGTTGGCGAGCCATCCTTCTGCTACCAAAAAATCGTTGAGTTGCTTTGCCGTAATGGGGTTGAGATGGCGGCTCATGAGGTCAACATTGATTTTATCGGCAACAACACTAATAGGAACACGCTCTTTGCTGATGGCAGTATGCACAAATGTTGGAGACGAATTGGATGGCGCCTCTGTTGCTTTTTCTATTTTATTGATTGCCACAAAATCGTTGATTACTTTGGTAAAAGCCTCTGCATAGAGGCCTTGCTTTTGCGCACCTACGCCCGATACATTCAAAAATTCGGCTGCTGTGGTGGGCAAAATACGACACATATCCACCAACGAAGCATCCGAAAATATCACAAACGCAGGCACATTTTGACGGTCGGCAAACTCGCGCCGGAGTGCCTTCAATTGATTGAAAAGCGCATCATTGATGTTGTAGTAAATGGTGTCGGGTCTTCCTCGCCGTTCACTTTTGCTTGCCTCTTTTTCTATCCGTTCGCGCTTTGCCACTAAATTTCGCTTCATCGTCAGAGTCTGTTTTTCCTTTAAAAGTTCTGCCGATTTGGATGTCAGTTTGCACACGGGATATTGGTCGTCGGTGAGGTAAGCATAGCCGTTTTCTATCAAAAAATTAAACACCTCTGTTACCTCGCGCTCGCTTTCGGTACAGATATTGTAGGTCGAAAGAAGATGAAATTTGCGGTTCAAAATCTTTTCATTTTTGCTGCCGCGCAGGGTGTCAATAATCATTCCGCGACCCACTCGCTCGCCCGTTCGGGATATGCACGACAGAATTTTTTGCGACAATATCGTAACGTCCACCGTTTCACTTTCGTTGTTGCAGTTGCCGCATTCGCCACAATCGCCGTGCTTGTCGCGCTCTTCGCCAAAATAGTTGAGTAGAGTTGCCCGCAGGCAGAGATTGGTTTTGCAATACATTTCCATTGCCCGCAGACGCTCTTTGGCTTTGGCTTTCAATTCTGCTTTTAGCGTTTCGTCCATCGGTTCTTTATTGTCGTCAAGGTCAATCAAATAGAGGTTTGTAACAATATCTTGTCCCGAAAACAAAAGTGTGCATTCTGCCCTGCTGCCGTCGCGCCCCGCTCTGCCCGCCTCCTGATAGTAACTCTCAATGTCTTTGGGCATATTGTAGTGGATAACGTAACTCACATTGGATTTGTCAATGCCCATACCAAAAGCGTTGGTTGCCACAATCACATTGATGCGGTCAAACAAAAAGTCCTCCTGATTTTGCGTGCGCTCTTGCTGCGGCAATCCTGCGTGATAGGGTGCCGCTTTGATGCCGTGCTCTTGCAAATTTGCCGACACTTCTTCTACGGCTTTACGTGTGGAACAATATACAATGCCAAATTCGTCCGTATGTTTTTCCAAAATTTTAAGCAGCGTTTGGGTTTTATTCTTGGGTGTTTTTACTTCAAAAAATAAATTTTTTCTATCAAAACTTGCCACCACCACTTTGGGGTCATTAAGTTTGAGCGAATGTAAAATATCCTCTCTAACGCGCGGCGAGGCGGTTGCCGTGAATGCCGAAACCACCGGACGCGCCTTTAATTTATCTATAAAATCGGGAATTTTAGAATAACTTGGACGAAAATCCTGCCCCCACTGCGAGATGCAGTGCGCCTCGTCTATGGTTACCATTGAGATGTCGGCATTTTGGGCATATTCCAAAAATTCGGCAGCATCCAATCGTTCCGGTGCCACGTAAAGCAGTCGATACTGATTATTTTGTGCCTGATATAAAATATCTCGTTGTTCGGCAAAACTCTGGGAACTATTGAGAAAAGCGGCTTGGATACCACTTTGGCGAAGTGCGCTAATTTGGTCGCGCATGAGGGATATGAGCGGCGAAATCACAAGTGTGGTGCCGGAAAATAGCAGGGCAGGCAACTGAAAGCAAATGGATTTTCCGGCTCCGGTGGGCATCACCGCAAGGCAATCGCGATGCGCCAAAATTGCATCTATAATGTCAGTTTGATTATCTCTAAATGCGCTGTGCCCAAAATAGGTTTTTAATACGCGCAATTTTTCGTTAGTGGGGTCATTTTCCATAGTTATCTCCTTTTTTGCAAAAGAATAAAATTTTAACTTTGCGAAAATACGACTTTGTTTTGGAATTGCAAAAAAAATCTATTGTAATTTTACGATAGCATGAGCATAATGACGAAAAATGCAATAAATTGTATTTTTCGTCATTATGTTGTATCTTTGCAAAAATTTTATTTTTATGATAACAAGAGAAATTTATTTGCAAAAATTACGACTGCTCAAAAACCAAGATTTAATCAAGGTTATTACAGGCGTGCGCCGCTCGGGAAAATCTACGCTTTTAGAAGCGTTTCGCAACGAGTTGTTAAAATCGGGCGTTGGTTCTGAGAATATTGTTTTCTTCAACTTTGAAGAACGAGAAAACATTAAATTCAGCGATTGGGCTACGCTTTATGATGAAGTTTTATCAAAAACAAATCCAAATCAAAAAAACTATGTTTTTCTTGATGAGGTACAGTTGATAACCGGTTTTGAAAAACTTGTAGATAGTTTATTTGTCAAAAAAAATATAGACCTTTATATCACAGGTTCTAACGCTTATTTGCTTTCGAGCGAATTGGCAACCTTGCTCACAGGTCGCTATCTCGCCATCAATTTGCACCCATTTTCTTTTGCTGAATATACGCTCGCTTTTCCGGAAGAAAAAAATACCGACCGTCTTTTTCGGCAATTTATCAATAACTCAACTTTTCCCGAAGCCGTTAATCTTTCAAAAGCAGCCCCCGAACTTGTTAATGATTATCTGCAATCAATTTACGATACGGTTGTAAAAAAAGATATTATAAAACGGCACAATTTGCGAAAGTTTGATAATTTGCAACGTATCATTGAGTTTTTATTTAATTCTGTCGGCTCTTTGGTCTCACCCACCAACATTGCCGAGCAACTGAACAAAAACTCTGACAAAAAAATTTCACACAACACCATTATAAAATTAATCGGCTATCTGACAGAGTCTTATATTCTTTATGCTGCACCACGATACGATATAAAAGGCAAAGAATTGTTATCAACAAATGAAAAATACTATATGGTTGATTTGGGTTTAAGAAATATCACTCAAACCAATCAATACGATGCAGATTTGGGACACAAGTTGGAAAATGTAGTTTATTTGGAACTTTTGCGAAGAGGCGGCAAAGTTTTTGTCGGCAAAAACAATGACAAAGAAGTTGATTTTATCGTGCAAAAAGCCAACAATGAACGGGAGTATTACCAAGTTGCCTATACCGTTAATGACGAAAAAACATTTGAACGAGAAGTTTCGTCATTTAGGAATATACGAGACAATTACCCCAAATACCTGTTAACACTTGATTACGACAATGTTATTGTTGAAGGAATACAAAAGAAAAACGTAATCGATTGGTTATTAGAAAAATAAGAGAAAGTATGGAAAATTGAAAATTAAACGCGCAACCCGTAGGGTTAAATTTGCATAACCGTAGGCAAGCGCAGCGCAGCCTACGGAAAACGCAACCTTCGCACACGGCGCGCGGCACAAAAACAATGCCTTGAAAAACAGTGGCTGTCCGCGCGCAATAAACAATGTTTGCCAAATGTTTTTTCTATTGATATGAATGTCCTACGGACAAAAACTTTTTAGCGACCAACCAACAGCAACCAACGACCAACGAAGCATTACTGCCCATTGCTCGCTGGTATTATTCCCCCTTTGGGGGTTAGGGGGTGGTTATTGCTTCACCACCTTCCCCACCCGATTGCCCACCTTTACAAGGTACACGCCTGCGGGTAAATGCGCAATGTTAATGGTGATGTTGCCACCCTGTAGAGACGTGGCGTGCCGCGTCTCTACCAACGCACCATTCACATTGTAAATCTCAATTGATGGGCGGGCAGACCCCGCCCCTACGGCATTCCATTGGTCGCTGGTCGCTGATAAACTGCTCGCTGTTAATGCCGCCTAACTCTCTGCGTTATCGAACATTCAGCCCATCAGGGGGCTACGTGATTTTAACTGCAATGCTTTCTATTTGCTTCTTGTTTGACGGGAGTTCGTTGATAATAATATCCCAAATTATTTCATAATCAATTCCAAAGTATTCGTGCGACACCTTGTTGCGCAACAAATACATTTCTGTCCAAGGCACTTCGGGATATTGTTCTTTGATTTCGGCAGGTATATTTTTGGCGGCTTCCCCTATGATTTCAAAGTTGCGTATTACAGCATCCACCGTTTTGTAATCTTGTTTGAATGTAGCAAACTCATAGCCGGCTGTATATTCAAAAACGCGGTTAATGGCAGCGAGAATATCATCAAAAAACATTTTGCAAGTTCGGATGCCTTTCATATCAAATATATTGCAGTTGTGATAAAATGGACGGCGCTATCTGCTTTTTCAAAGCATTGCGGGTAACCAAATCTATTTTTCGTTCAAATATCTTTTCGAGGTATATTTCCAAAGAAAAAAAGCGCCATCCTATCGGTTTTTCAAATTCAACCAAAATATCTATATCGCTCTCGGCTGTAGCAGTTCCATCGGCAAAAGAGCCAAATAAACCTATATTCTTCACTGCATATTCCTGCTGAAGATGAGGCTTTATAGTTTTTATTTTGCGTTTTATTTCTTCGCGTGTTGTCATAATTCTAATATGTTTTTAGACAACAAAGATAATACTTTTTCTCATCCCACAACCAATTAACAAAAACTTTTTCAGCAACCAGCGACCAACGAAGCACTACTGCCCATTGGTCGCTGGTATTATTCCCCCTTTGGGGGTTAGGGGGTGGGTGGTTATTGCTTCACCACCTTCCCCACCCGATTGCCCACCTTCACAAGGTACACGCCTGTGGGTAGATGCGCAATGTTAATGGTAATATTACCACCCTGTAGAGACGTGGCGCGCCGCGTCTCTACAATACCACATTATTGCAAAAAAATTAGGGCGGCTTAAATACCGCCCTAATTCGTGCGTCAAATGAATTGATGTTATTCGTCCTTTTTCACCAACTCAAAGAAACCGCCGATTTCTTGTTGGTCGATGGCTTGACGAACGTTGTAACGCTTTACTTGGTCTTCGTAACCCTTTTTGGTTACCTTTATTTCAACGGTTACGTCCCGCGAATTTTGATACGTTAGCCCCAAAATGTTGAACGAGCGCGTTTCCTCATACGGCGTAGTGGTGAGGTACAACTCGTTGGTGTTTTTCACTTGGTCGGGAATGCTCGAAATTACCCGCCAAAAGATGCGCGAACCGCGTGGGTCGCTATCAAAATTCCAACGGATGATGGTGCGCTCCAGTGCCGTGGCACCCGGCGCATCGCGCGACACCATTTTGTCCGCTTCGCCCGCCCGTATGGTGGGGTCTTTTTGATAAGCCGTTGGCTCTTGGGGAGCGGGCTTTTCAAAATATATTGCCTTACTGGGAGCACCGCACGACCACAAGGTCGCAACACATAGCAACATTGTTGCTGAATAAATGATTTTTTTCATACTTGTAAAAAATTAAACGATTAAAAACTATTCTGTATCACTAGCGTTGCGTTGTTTTACCATCAAGTTCTTTGAAATTATTGTTATTATTGAGTTGTAGAAGCTTTTAGGGCTGCAACGATTTGAAAATTTTATTTTTATTTATCATTGTAATTTATTATCAAT
>BNTQ01000063.1 GCA_025996715.1 Bacteroidia bacterium
CACTAAATCCGCCGGCATGAAATACATCACTTTCACTTCGCGTCATCACGATGGTTTTAGCAATTGGGCTACCCAACAATCCGATTGGAACATTATGAACACCCCCTACGGCAAAGACCTGGTGCGGCAATTGGCTGACGAGTGCCACAAGGAGGGCATCAAATTGGTGCTCTATTATTCATTGCTCGATTGGTCGCGCGAGGATTACAGTTTCACTACCGGACGCACCGGACAACATTCGGGACGCACCCAACAAAAAGAATGGAGTTCCTACATCAATTTTATGAAAGCACAATTGACCGAATTGCTGACCAATTATGGCGAAATTGCAGGTATTTGGTTTGACGGCGAATGGGACCAATTGCCCAACGAACATTCGGGGATAGTCGTTACCCACAAGATGTCAAAAGTGGATTGGCATTTTACCGAAATATACGATTTGATACATCGTTTGCAGCCCAATTGTATGATTTCAAACAACCATCATCTCGCAATTTTAGAGGGCGAAGATTATCAGGCTTTTGAAAAAGATTTGCCCGGCGAAAATGTTGGCGGCGGATTTAGTGCCAATCAAAGCGTGGCGCAAAATTTGCCCTTGGAAACGTGCGAAACTATGAATAATACTTGGGGCTACAGCATCTATGATAATAATGTCAAATCAACTCGGCAAATTATTCATTTGTTGGTGCGTGCTGCCGGTTATGGTGCCAATCTTTTGCTCAACGTGGGTCCCAAACCTACCGGACAAATTGATGATATTTGCGTTGCCCGCCTCCAAGAAGCGGGCGTGTGGACGTCTGCCTACGGACAAACGATTTACGGCACTACCGGAGGATTTGTCAAACCCCAAACCTGGGGCGCAGTTACGCAAAAAAACAATGTTGCCTACATCCATATTTTGAACCGAGAAAATAACCAACTCACACTTCATTTTCCGCAAAAAATTCAATCGGCAAAATGGCTCAATGTGGATGCAAAATTGCTGTGGCAATACAACAAAAAAAGCGGCGACGCCACTTTCAATTTGGATGTCCCGTTGGATAATGTGGATTCGATTATTGAGGTAACGCTGAAAAATTAAAATGAAAAAACGAAGCCTGTAAAAATTTATTTTACAGGCTTCGTTTTTTGTGACCCCGGAGAGGCTCGAACTCTCGACCCAATGATTAAGAGTCATTTGCTCTACCAACTGAGCTACGGAGTCTCAACGCAAAAGCGAGGCAAAGATAATACTTTTTTTACAAATGGCGAAATAGTTTTGATAAAAATCAAAAAAAAAGGTCAAACACAAAAGTAGAGACACGGCATGCCGTGTCTCTACCAACCAAGGTTTTGCGAAATTGTCCGTTGAGGACATTCATATCAATAGAAAAACATTTGGCAAACATGTGCATTGCGCGCGGCGGGCAACTGTTTTTCAAGGCTCTGTCCTTGCACCGCGCGCCATGTGCGAAGGTTGCATTTTCCGCAGGCTGCGCTTCGCTTACCTGCGGTTATGAAAATTTCGCCCATTCGGGCGATAGCAAAATAGGTTATCTTTGTGGTCAAGTAGGTAGTAATAATCAACGAAATGAATGGGATAAGTGTTAGTATCCAATTTCAGATTTTTACCGGACAATAATGACTTGAAATAAAAAATTATTACATTTGCAAAATTTTGTAAGCAACCGTTTTGAATGATATTATGAACACACCTATTCCTCCTTTTATCGCGCCTGCTATGCAGTTGGTGCTGGCATCGCAGTCGCCGCGCAGGCGAGAGTTGATGCAGGGTTTGGACATCCCCTTCACAGTAGCCCCTGCCTACCAAGTGGACGAAACCTATCCTGCGTCTCTCTCACAGCAAGAAATACCTGTTTTTTTAGCCAAAAAGAAAGCCGAAGAATATCCGTATCCTATCAAAAATCAACAAATTATAGTATCAGCAGATACTTTGGTATGGTGCAAAGGACAATTTTTGGGTAAACCCAAAGATGAAGCCGATGCCCGCCAAATGTTGCAAGGGCTGTCGGGAGGTGCACACGAGGTGCTCACAGGCTTGTGTTTGCGCTCGTTGCAGCGCACGCACACTTTTTTGGCAACCACCCGCGTGTGGTTTTGCGCACTCACAGAAGCCGAAATCAACTATTATCTGCAACGCTATGCACCCTACGACAAAGCAGGTGCCTATGGCATCCAAGAGTGGATAGGCTACGTGGGCATTGAGCGCATCGAGGGTTCGTACTTTAATGTAATGGGCTTGCCTGTGCAAATGTTGTATAGAGAATTGCAAAATTTTAAATGAGACAAGCACGATTAAAACTGAAACTCGAATGTTGTTTAGAACAGAAATTGAACCGCCCGTATGGGAACAAAAAATTACCTACAATAGCCGCATAATGCTGATGGGGTCTTGTTTTGTTACGCACATAGGCGAAAAATTGCGGCAAATGCGTTTTATTGCAAACACCAACCCCACAGGGGTGCAATACAATCCGGCATCTATTGCGCAAACATTGCAAATGCTGCAAAGCGGCATCCCTCTTACGATACAGGATTTGTTGTGCCATCACGAGGTGTATTTTAGTTACACCCATCACAGTAGTTTTTCGGATGTGGATGCCCATCAATGTTTGCAAAAAATCAACAACAGCATAGAGGAGGGACATCAATTTTTACAACAATCCGATTTTTTGATAATTACCTTAGGCACGGCACGAGTGCACCGCCTCAAAAAAACACAGCAAGTAGTTGCCAATTGTCACAAAATGTTGCGCTCGTTGTTTGACTGCCAACTGCTTTCGGTGGATGCCGCCGCCGCTGTGCTGGATGCAATGATAACGAGCCTGCACAATCTGCGCCCGCAAATGAATGTGGTGTTTAGTGTAAGTCCGGTGCGGCATTGGAAAGACGGTGCGCACGGCAACCAAATCAGCAAAGCCACGCTGCTGCTGGCGATAGAGCAAATGGTGCAGCAGCACAAAAACGTTGTTTATTTTCCTGCCTACGAAATAGTGCTCGACGACCTGCGCGACTATCGCTACTATGCAGCAGATATGCTGCACCTGAACCCCACAGCAGTGGATTATATTTGGGAAAAATTTGTCCTCTCAACAATGGACAAAACTGCGCGGACATTGCTGCCGGAGGTAGAACGATACAACGCGATGTTACAGCACCGTCCAATGTTTCCGCAAAGTGTGGATTATTACCGCTTTATAGCAAAACGAGATGAAGCATTAGCACAATTGCGCAAAAAATTGCCCGAACACTTTTGCTAATTTATAGCCTCAGGCGGACAAAAAACATTTACATAGATTTTGTTTATATTGAAAATAATATGCAGAATTAATAAGTTTTTGAAGTTTAAGGTATGTTTACTTCAAAAAGTTTGAAAATATAATAAGTTTTTGTACCTTTGTAAAAAATTATTTTCGTATGGAACTAATAGAAAGAAACGATTATTTAGAGAAGTTGATAGCCCTTCGAGACACCGATGTAATCAAAGTGATTACAGGGATACGGCGATGCGGCAAATCAACTATTTTCCGGCTGTATATTGATTATTTACGCTCGCAGGGAGTGGACAAAAAAGATATTTTGACTTACAATTTTGAAGATTTTGCTTTTCAACATTACATTGACAATCCGCAAAAATTGCATTCCGAAATTGTAAATATGGCAAAATCGGGACGAAACATTTATGTTTTTTTGGATGAAGTACAAAACCTAAAAGATTTTGAAAAAATAATAGATTCTTTGAACCTCCGTCCCAATATAGACCTTTATGTTACCGGTTCCAACTCTTTTTTACTTTCGGGCGAGTTGGCAACACTGCTCACGGGGCGATATGTTGAAATTCATATTTTGCCGTTTTCTTTTAAAGAATTTGTAGCCACCAAAAACGACCATTCGCGTTTGGATTTGTTGTTTAACGATTATCTGCAATACGGCGGATTGCCGGGCGGCATTGCTTTGCCTCAAATTGTTAGAGCCGACTATATCCGCGATGTTTACAACAGCATTATGCAAAAAGATATTATGCGGCGCAACGCTTGGCGAAAGGCAGACCATTTTGACCGTCTTGTGCGCTTTGTTTTTGATTCTATTGGCTCGCCGCTTTCGGCACACAACCTATCCAATGTGTTCAAAAATCTTGGTTTTACTTTGTCTTCGCACACTGTTGAAAATTATCTCGATGCTGTATGCGATGCGTATTTGTTCTACAAAATAAGACGATACAACATTAAGGGAAAGGTAATTTTGAGCACACAAGAAAAATATTATGCCGCCGATTTGGGATTAAAAAACGTTGTGCTTGGGCAATCGGCTACCAATGACACAGGGCACAATTTAGAAAATATCGTTTTTTTGGAATTGATGAGACGAGGCAATAGCGTGCATATAGGTAAAATCAACAATGCCGAAATAGATTTTAGGGTTCAAACACCAGAAGGAATAACCGAGTATATTCAAGTGGCTTGGACGGCGAAAGAAAAAAGCACTTTTGAGCGCGAAATACGACCCTTTGAACTTGTCAAAGATTTTAATCGCCGCACGCTACTCACTACCGACATAGAGCCGATAACAAATTACAACGGAATCCAAAAAATAAATGTCATAGATTGGCTTTTGAATAAATAGAATAAAAAACATTTACATAGATTTTGTTTATATTGAAAATAATTTGTAATTTTGCACATTATTTTAAATATAATGAAAATAATTTACAATGAAAAAGCCGACTAATATCCTTGAAAGAAGTCTGTATATCAACAAGATACGTCCTTTTGTGGATAAACAGATTGTGAAAGTGCTTACTGGGCACCGTCGTGTTGGAAAAAGTTATATTCTCTATCAATTGATGAATATCATTAAAGCAAAAAACAAAAACGCCAACATTATTTATATCAACAAAGAAGATATTGCTTTTGACGCGGTGCGCAACTATGAACAACTGAACGAATTTGTGGTTTCAAAATTGAAAAGTGATGCCAAAAATTATATTTTTGTTGATGAAATTCAGTTGATTAGCAACTTTCACATCGCCGTAAAATCGTGGCTTTTGGACGAAAATAACGATATTTATATCACAGGCAGCAATTCAAATATGCTGTCGAGTGATTTGGCAAACGAACTTGGCGGACGCTATGTGGAGTTTCAAATTTACAGTTTGTCGTACCTCGAATTTTTGCAATTTCACCACCTCGACAACAACGATGAAAGTTTGGAGCGATACATTCATTACGGCGGATTACCTTATTTAATTCATTTACCCAACGATAATGCCGTGATAAATGAATACCTCAATAGCATTTACTCGACCATTGTGCTCAAAGATGTTGTGCAACGACATAAAATTCGTAACGCCGAATTTTTGGAACGATTGATTGCTTTTTTGGCGGGCAATGTCGGCAATTTGTTTTCGTCAAAAAGTATTAACGACTATTTGAAAAGCAACAAAGAGGAATCATCTGTCAATCAAATTATTGAGTACACTAACGCGCTTGCCGAGGCGTTTATCGTTCACCGTATTGGGCGATATGACATTGCAGGAAAAAAGGTTTTTGAGCGAGGCGAAAAATACTATTTTGAAAATCTCGGTATATGTAATGTGATAGCAGGCTACAAGCCGCAAAATCGCGCCCGCCGTTTAGAAAATGTAGTACTCAATCAGTTGTTAAGTTGTGGTTACGCAGTAAAAGTTGGTACGCTGCCCACCGAAGAGATTGATTTTGTTTGCACCAAAAACGGCGAAACACTTTATGTGCAGGTAACAGTGGAATTATCAACGCAGAAAATTATCGACCGCGAATTTGGAAACTTGTTGAAAATCAAAGATAATTACCCCAAGATTGTAGTTTCGGGCGAACGCTCTTTTGAAAATACATACGAAGGTATTGAGCATATTTATATCCGTGATTTTCTTTCGGGGGCAAAGCCTCACAATGTAAATAGGCAAGGTATGAACCTTGCCTAAACACTATGCGATACAGCATCTGACAAGCGAGGATAAAATGCCATCACAATTTTATTGCATTGATAATAGCATTGAAATAAGGTTCTGTTAGTTTCTGTAGTTGTAAAGACATAGGATGGTATGTTCTAAAAGCAAAAGCAACCTTAGGTATGGCTACTTTGGCAAGTTGTTTTTGCGTGAATGGCAGCATATCTGTGTATGAAACCTCACCAAAATTATCAAGAATATCATTGTCTCTATCTGGACCTGTAAAAAATACTATCACGTTCGGTTTGATGATTCTAATTTCTTCCTGTATCACAGAAAAATATCTACGCTCTACGTCATAAATGTAAGAATCTGGACGACCATAACCTCTTTCTTGCACTCCTATTTTCACAATATTATTTGCTACAAAGCGGATTTTCTTATTTGGATATTTATTCTCAAGTAATGTCTTAAATTTTTTTACTCCATTCCAATATGGCTTTCCATATTTCCAACAACCGCCGAGGTTGAAAAAGTCATTGTAAACCTTTGATAGATGCTCTATGGTTTTGTCGGGTGCGCCTTCCCAATCGTTGGTTTCTTGACCGAATACCATAACACGAATATCAGCATTTTTAAACTCTTCCTCCTTGTCAATATAAAGCAAATAAGGGTTTGTTGGCTGAGGGTCGGGTTGATTTTCTGCTACATCCTGCAATTCTTCGATAAGTTCGTCCCAATTATCCTCATATAGCGTATAAAGTTGGTCATTAATTGCTCCCATAATTTTATTGATTAAACGATGAACTACCCGCCAGAAATGGCGAATTAAACCCAAATTGTTATCAGAACTACCATTATTCCAACCTCTAACATCACGGACAAAGAAATAAAAGCAAATCTGTCCATAGTGTACTTCCATCGATTTGAAAATAAGTCCACAGCACTACTTCTGTAAAGCATACGGCGAGAAACTACATCTTGATGATTTTTGTAAGCGTACTGTGCTAAATAAAATCCAAATACTGACGAAGCAATAAATACCACCAAAATAGAAATCAAATGCGTTTGCACAAAAGTTACAATGGCTGTTATACCCTTGTCTGAATAATTGTCTAACACTCCCGCAGGAATACAAATCAGTCCTGCCAAAAGGACTAAATATAATAGAAAAAACATCATATCGCTTCTCGTTTTTACTGCTGCTGAAGGAGGAGTTACAAGATACGAGATTGGAGCAATGGTAATGGCTATAAAAATGGCAAAATTAACCCCTTCTGCGCTCCATCCGCTACCTGCGATGAGGTAAATAACGAGAGCAACAACAGCCCCAGCAACAGAAATAGCCACTTCAAAATTGGCTATCAGCCACGATTTAAATACACTCATAAATGCTATTTTAAGTATTCATTTAACATTTCTTCTTTTGTCAACTTCGCAAACTTGGTTGCCTTGTTTTTTAATTCATTGAGCATTTTCTCCTGTACTTTAAAATACTGAACTAATTGCTCAAATGCTTGTTCTTCGGATTTTTCTATTTGTCCGTCCGCTATCACGCAATGCCAAGCAAAAATTATCACACGTTTATCCGAACGTAAACAAGAGATGTAAGGTTTTATCTTATCTATTGAAAGAGGCTTTATTAGTTGATTCATAAGTGCATCTTGTTTTTCCTTGCTCATTTTGATTGCACCAACGATTATGTTCAGCAACTGTAATTCTTCCTTCCCAATTTGACCATCATCGGAATGAAATATAAAAGAAGCGATGTAAGCAAAACCAATTTTTCTCTTTTCGCTATTAAATATATTCCCTGCACGTTGAAAGATGTTTTGTTTATAACTATGATGTTTTGATGGAACTTTATCAAAGTAGATATAGTTGTTATCGCCCACAATCGATAATTGATAAGGATGGCTTTCAAATGTATAATCAATAATTGTAATCGGAATCAATTCTATTTGAAGTTTTACCCGTGCCACCCGCTTATCTTGTGGTGGAGTATATTTTTCAAGCAAAGAAACAACATCTGCAATGTACTTGTTATGAATATCTGTTATGATGCTTCGTTTGTCTAAACACAGCGTATGCTGATTTTTCCACTCCATTAACATATCATTAAAAATTGTATCTCCCTTTGCCTTTGCTATCACAGGAATCAAATAATCTTTGTCGGTCAAATTAAGCACATCCGTGTAAGGAATATATTGGTCTGAATAGGCTTTATATTTTTGATATCGTCCCGTTCCTTCGCAACGTGTACATGTTTCAATTCTTGTGCCATCACAGTTGGAGCATGTTATTCGCCCACTACCAAAGCATCTTCCACATTGAACAAATTGTATTTTGGATGCTCCATTTGAATATGTTCCCTCTTGTTTTTCCTTTCCTGTTCCGTCGCATCTACTACATCTGTGGTAGCCTTGCCCACCGCAACTTGTACATTTCATAGTTGTGGCACATTCGTATGTTTTAACGGTTGATGCAATTCTGTAAAATTTTTCTTCCGTTTCTTGCTCAACTACTTCAGGTGGAGTAAAACTATCGTCAAATATGTTTTTTATGCCATCATCTTTGTAGGAGTGTTTATCCCCAGCCTGCTCTCTGTTGTACTCTTTGCGTATTACAAATACGCTATCGGCAGTTATTCTTGTGCCAAATTCTTTTGTAATCTTAACATCATCGGCAAATACTCCCAAATGGTTTATTGCGCCTATTGCTTTGCTTTTGCTGCTGACAAAATCTATCAACTCGGCATCATTCATAACATATACGCCTTGGGTATCGGAAAATTCAAATAATTTACTCTTTTTCCTTCTTTGTTCTTGTGTACGAATTTTCAAGATGTCGAATAGTCCACTATTAAGGTTTTTCTGTTGATTGGATTTTCTTTTTCTCCTTGCAGAAGTTTTTGGTTTATCAATGCCTTGCATTTGTTTTTTTGCATTGTACCGTCTTACTTGCCGACCTAATGTGAATAAGTCAACTAAGGCACCAATACCAAAACATCCAAACGTAAACAGCCAAAGAATGCCTGTTCCTATTTTCCATAAATAGAAACGATGGAACCCGAGCCATCCAAAGAATCCCAAGAACCACAATAGATACGCTATCCCTATTTTTTTCATAGTGTTTGTTATTTTATTTTTATGAGCAGATTTATTAACATAATACGATTAAAACGAATGCAAAGATGCAGTATTAAATCATTTTAACCATAGATGTTGTGGTAGATTTTTTGGGACAGAAGTGCAACAATTTTTTATCCACTTTTTATGCTTTGTTAGAATCTACTGTGAATACGCCATTCTCAAAATGTAATGTGAGTTGAAATTTGGCTGGGGAAATATCGGGGAAGTAAATTGCGTGAATAAAATCGTAGTCCAACACTTTTGAAATCAGTATCAGTTTGTCAATATCAATGGTTTTGCGCGTGAAAATGTTGTACACATTTTTACGGTGGCAGCAGATTTTGGCGGCAAATTCGGTTATCGGCATCCCACGTTCCCGCAGCACTTTCTCAATTTCTTTTCCTATATGTATTGGTTTGTTCATATACCCTGCGTTTTTAGCATAAAAAAAGCGTGGTACTTTGCAGTATCCAGCTAACTGAGGTATTTGCCTAACCAATAAAAGACAGAATAAGTAAAAGCCCACGCCAAAACGTGAGCATCTCAACTTAGACCTCTCTTTTTTACTTCTAATCGGCAAATTTTCAGTTAGAAAGAATATGCTAAAATGCTTTTTTATATGCTTTTTCTGTTTTACATAAAATTACTATTTAAATTGCATTACAAAGATAATCAACTTCGTAATTAGTCAAATTTATTTGTTGATACATTGCATAAAAGCCGCGTCCTGCCAGCCTTTGGCAGAGGCTTTCCAATCTTTTTTGATGCCTGCGATGTCAAATCCCAACGACTGAAAAAGCGTAATGGTAGGCTTTTGTTGGGTCATTATGTGCACATACAATTGGTGCAACAGCAAATGCTCAAAGGCATAATTTTTGAGCAACAGCATAGTTTTGCGGGCATACCCTTGCCCGCGATGTTGAGGTGCAAAAATCAAAAGACCAATTTCGGCACGTTTTGAATGGGGGTCAAAATTGAGCAAATCTGCTGTGCCAATGGTGGTTTGTGAGCCGTCGTCGTTCTTTAGGTCAATCATCAAACGCAGTTGCTTTGCCTCAAAAATATCTTTGCCGGCATCCTGCAAGTATTGCTCCAAAGCAAAGCGGGAGTAAGGCGTTAGCGTTTCGCTCACGGTCCAAAATTCGGGCGCATTTTCCCACGTGTATAGCAACTCCAAGTCGGTAGGATCGGCGGCACGCAGTTTTAGGGTATCGTCTTCTAATTGCAAACGGTTGATTTTTAATCAATGAGCACCTTCAATATAATTTTTTTGAGCACACCTTGTCCAATAAATGGCGCGTGAGCATCTTGCGGAAAAAAAATCACAAATTGCCCCGATGTAGCCGTAGCGTATGATGTAGGCGTTTCGGCGTAAAAAATTATATCCTTGCTATCATCGTATGGCTCTGTTACTTGGCTGCAATCGGCAAGGCAGCGCCAGCCGTGCGATTCGGTGCCTGTGATGCACACCTGAATGTCAATGTAGCGGCGGTGCGCCTCCAATTTGGCAGCCTCTTGGGCAATTGCCTCACGTTGCTGCACATTAGCATAGATGCGGTCTCCATCAATTTCGTGTGTGCCCACAGCAAGGCTGTGCAAGGGCTGCGATGTGAGAAATTCAAAGGCTTTTTCAAATCGCGGATGCAGGCAAAAATACCTACGAGCATTGTTCAAATTGTCTAAAATCATATCAAAAAAGTTAAAGAAATTTGCTCAAAAAAGAGGGCAAGCACCTCATATCGCACCGCTACAACCACCGACTCTTGCTGCCTTCCGACCCTGGGAGATTAGGTAGGAGCTGGTCGTATAAGACTCACCCTCGCGGCAAAGGTAATAATTTTTTTGTTTTTTACAATACGCCTGCATACAAATAAAATCAACCTATTTTTGTATCTTTACACCCAAATAAGGTAGATAGCCCCATCTCAAAATGAGAAAAATTGCGTATCTTTGCGCTTTATTTTAGGGTAAAAAAATGACAAAAATGAAACAATAATATCGTACATGGTACAAAAAGTTTTATGGAAATTAACTGGAAAAAGAACACCGTATTATTTTTAGTTGGACAGGCTTTGTCGCTTTTTGGCTCAACGGTGGTGCAATATGCTATTCTATGGCATATAACCCTTACAACCCAATCAGGCACCATGATGACCATCTTTACCATAGCCGGATTTATCCCTATGTTTCTAATTTCACCTTTTGGCGGCGTATGGGCGGACAGGTTTAACCGAAAATATATTATCAATATAGCGGACGGGGGCATCGCCCTTGCAAGTTTGATTGTGGCGGTTTTTTTATTTTTTGGATTTGATAATCTTTGGATTTTATTAATTTGCGCTGTGGTTCGTTCCTTTGGGCAGGGTGTTCAAAGCCCGGCGGTAGGGGCTTTTATTCCACAGATTGTACCCGAAGAACATTTAACCAGAATTAACGGAATACAAAGCAGTATATTTTCGTGTGTTACCCTAACTTCTCCCATGATAAGCGGCGCGCTGATGGCTTTTGCGTCTCTGGAAATGATGTTTTTGTTGGATGTGGTTACAGCCGCCATCGGCATTAGCATACTGTTCTTTTTTGTAAAAGCACCATCCCTCGCAAAAAAAGAACAGCCGGAAGGGCAAAAAGGAATATCCTATTTTCACGACTTGAAAGAGGGACTAAGGTATATCAAAAAACATGGATATATTTTGCGGCTATGCATCTTTATGGCGCTCTTTATGATACTCGCCGCGCCTTCGGCTATGTTGACTCCTCTTCAGGTAACAAGAAATTTTGGCACCGAAGTTGGGTATCTCACCGCCATAGAAATGACTTTTTCAATCGGCATGATGCTGGGGGGACTTCTCATAGGCTTTTGGGGAGGATTCAAAAACCGTATTTATACCATGACCTTTGCTTTTTTGTTCTACGGCATGGGAGTTATTTTTCTTGGATTGGTAGGCAATTTTTGGATTTATCTTGCTATTTTTGCAGTGATTGGCATAACGATGCCGTTATTCAATACGCCTGCCACGGTTTTAATCCAAACAACCGTTGACCCCGGATATATGGGAAGGGTATTTTCGGTCATCGGCATGATATCCAGCGTTATGATGCCGCTGGGCATGCTGGTTTTTGGTCCCGTTGCCGATAGAGTGTCCATAGATATTATTTTAATTGGAACAGGCATCGCGTTGATGTTATTGGCTATTCCTTTTGTAGCCAATAAAACATTGCGTGCAATAGGGATAAGTCATTTAAAATAATTATAAAAACAATTGACAAAAAAACAATAGAAATTATCATTGGTTTTACGAACAATATAATTAGGAGTAAATTATGAACGCATTTGTATGGACGGTATTAGGAACAGGTTTTATATTTCTAATGACTTGTTTGGGCGCTTCTATTGTGTTCTTTTTTAGAAAAAAAATAAATAAGAACATACAAACAATGTTTTTAGGTTTTGCCGCGGGAATTATGATTGCAGCCGCTGTTTTCGGATTACTCGTTCCCGCAATAGAACAATCAGAAGCAAATGGCTTTATTGGCTGGGTTCCGGCGGCAATAGGATTTGTTTTGGGTATTCTTTTTCTTTTAGTGATTGATAAACTTATTCCGCATCTACACCCCGAAACCAACACACAAGAAGGGCTTTCAACATCAATGAAAAGAACAACGCTTCTTGTATCAGCGGTAACAATACATAATATACCCGAAGGCATGGCTGTTGGCTTATCCTTTGCATTGGCAGCACAAAATCCCGGCGATGGAATGTTGTATAGTGCTGCAATGGCATTGGCGCTTGGCATTGGAATACAAAATTTTCCCGAAGGAGCGGCTGTTTCATTACCGCTCAAACGAGAAGGTATAAAAACAAGTAAAGCATTTTTAATTGGTTGTCTTTCCGGAATAACGGAACCACTATTCGGGATATTAATGGTATTGCTTGCCGGTTTTATAGCCCCAATTATGCCTTGGTTACTCGCATTTTCGGCAGGGGCAATGATGTACGTTGTGGTTGAAGAATTAATACCGGAAGCACATTTAGGGGAACATTCTCATATTGGAACCTTGTCGGTAATGGCAGGATTTGTTGTAATGATGATACTTGATGTTGCATTAGGGTAAAATAGAAAAATATAAGTCCTGCTCGCACCAATTTGCAATCGGAATGTCAATAAAAAATCTGCGTAAATCCGTTAAATCTGCGTTATCTGCGTGCAAAAATTTTTGCAGAATAAAATAATTATTGTAACTTTGCGATTTATTACGAAAATCATAATAAATTGCAAAGTAGCACTAATAAAGAAATGGTGAAAAACATACAAATAAATTGGGATAATTTTGTAAATTCAGTTTTGGCTCGTTGGCAATTTTCATTTACAATCAGTGAGTTAAGAGAGGAATTTCATTTGTCGGATGCTGTGTTAAATCAGGGATTGTACCGTTTGACACAAAAGAAAAAGATAAAAAAAATTCGCAAGGGTTTTTATGCTGTTTTGCCGCCGACATATCAGCAATTTGGCTATTTACCGATGTATTCGTATATCAATAACCTGATGAAGTCGCTCGGCAAGCCCTATTATGTGAGTTTGCTGACGGCAGCCCAACTGCACGGCGCGGCGCACCAAAAGCCAATGGTTGAGTTTGTTACAACAACCTATCCTATGCCGCGAAGTATTATTAATAAGCAAATGAAACTCTATTTTGTGGGCAAAAAACAACTTTTGACGGACGGAATTGTAGAAAAAAAGGGGGAGGGCGGATATTTTAATGTTTCGTCGCCCGAACTTACAGCTTTCGATTTACTCGACCAAATCCGCCGTTTCGGATTGAACCATATTACCACTGTTTTGCAGGAATTGCACGAAGTAATGGCAGTTTCGGCATTGAAAAAAATGGCTGTTCAGAATAATAATATCTCTAATATCCAACGGCTTGGCTATATTTTGGAAAATTTTTGCGAAAATCAAAAATTAGCCGATGTTTTAAGTAAAATATTGGCAAAAAGAGATTGTTTTCCTGTTCCGCTTTCGCCATTAAAAGGAAATAAAGGGAAAATTGATAAGAAATGGCAAATAATTATTAACACCGAAATAGACCCCGACTTGTGATAAAAGAAGAATTTTTGAAAGAATGGAAGGCAGAATATCCTTGGGCAAACGAATTTGTTGAGCAGGATTTAATCATTGCCCGCTCGCTTGTGGAAATGTTTTCGGACGATTTGTTGCGCAGTTCGCTGGCATTTCGGGGCGGAACGGCTTTGCACAAACTTTTTATCAAACCGCAGGTACGCTATTCGGAAGATATTGATTTGGTGCAAATCAGACACGAGCCGATAAATCCTGTGTTAAAAAGAATTAGAGAGGTGCTTTCGTTTTTGGGACAGAAACGAATTGTGAAACAAAAACTTCACAATAATGTGGTGGTTTACCATTTTGATACCGAAATTCCGCCTGTAATCAATATGCGGCTGAAAATCGAAATCAACACACGCGAACATTTGAATTTGTTGGGTTTGCAGAAAATTCCTTTTGAAGTACAAAATGGCTGGTTTTCAGGCAAATGCAATATCACAACCTATCCTCTTGAAGAACTGTTAAGCACCAAATTCAAAGCCCTTTACGGACGAAAGAAGGGACGCGATTTGTTTGATATGTATTGGGCTTTAACGCATTGCGAGTTCGACATTGACAAGTTATTGTATTGCTGTAGAGAACATTACAAATTTGCCGAATTAAAATATCCGACCGACAAACAATTTATTCTGAATATGGAAGAAAAATTGTCTGATTACGAATATGTTAATGATATTTATTCAATTATTAGGAGTGATATTGATTACAACCCACACAGAGCGTGGGATTTGGTAAAAGAAAAATTTAGAATTGAAAAACAATCGTCCGGCAAATTGAAAATTTGATTATGATAACAGTTGAACTAACAAATTTGGTAAAGAAATAAATATGAACATCGAAGAATTAAGAGACCATTGCTTAGCCATCAAGGGCTGTACGGAATCAACACCTTTTATAGACCGCAATGTATTGGTTTTTAAAGTAATGGAAAAGATGTTTGCCTATATTCCCTTAGCGCCTAAGGATGGAAGATTCAAGGTGTATTTGAAATGCAACCCCGACAGGTCGGTAGAATTACGGGAACGATACAGTGGAATTACCGATAGCGAATGGAGTTCCTTGTTGTGGAATAAGGTATATTTGGAAAGCGACGTACCGGATAAATTGATTGCCGAATTGATAACCCACTCTGCTGATGAAGTAATCAAAAAACTACCGAAAAAGAAACGGGAAGAATATAAATAGTTTCGTACCTTATCCTCTGCAAAAAATTTTGGAAATCTCAAAATTTTTATGTAAATTTGCATTTATTAGTAATCATTTAAAATATTCAAAAAATGAAAAAAATATTTTTTATGGCAATTTTTGCCGCAGTATTGTTGGGCGTTACTGCTTGCAGGCATCAGAGCAAATCGAAAAAATCAAGCGAAAGCATTATTGTAAATGCTATTGATGCGGCTCACAATTCAAGGAACAGCCTCAATTGGCAGGGAGTTTACAAAGGCACAACGCCTTGCGCCGATTGCGAAGGTATTCAAACAACCTTGACTATAAACGATTCGACCTACGTGTTGGAAACGGTTTATCTTGGCAAATCTAACGAGGTGCACAAAAC
>BNTQ01000064.1 GCA_025996715.1 Bacteroidia bacterium
AATTGCTATCACCTACAACAAAGGTGCTCACGGTATAGGCGCAGATGTAATCGACAGCGTTTATTACGGCGTTGATGCCATCGTAAGAGGCAGCAACACCTTTGCAGGCGCAGTGCCTTATGTGTTCAAATGGTGGAGCGATGCCAAAAGCAATACTTACTATCCGGACTCAGCGATAAAAGATGTAACCGTTGCACTGACCTTGACGGCAATTTGGGTGGACACTATAGGCACCGGCAAGGCAATAGACGATATCAAGAACGGTTTTGCCACAAAACTCGCCATCACCTACCAGCCGGGCAACTACGGCAACGGCAGCGCAATTATCGACAGCGTATTACCCAATGTGGACGCTATCGTTTTGGGCGCCAACACCTTCACAGCCCCTGCACCATACGTGTTCGAGTGGTGGAGCGATGATGACGGCAACAGTTATCATCCCAATGATGTCTTACCAAAAGTAAGCGCAGCATTGACTTTGACTGCAATCTGGGTGGACACTACAAACACCTACGAAGCCGAAAAGAATATCGAGCAAGGTCTTGCCGCCAAGATTGCTATCACCTACCAGCCGGGCACTCATGGCATAGGCAGCGCAATTATCGACAGTGTGTTGCCCAATGTGAACGCTACAGTGTTGGGAGCCAATACCTTCAAAGGCATTGCACCCTACAAGTTCCATTGGTGGAGCGATGGCATCAATACTTACTACCCCAATGAGGCATTAGAAAAGGTAAGCGCACCGCTCACATTAACTGCCATCTGGTTGGATACCACCGGCATTGACGAAGCGATAAAAACCAATGCTCCCAAGCATGCCGTTACCTATTTGGCAGGCGAGCACGGCAGCGGTGCTACGGTTATCGACAGTGTTTACCACAACACCAATACGATAATTCGCGGCGGCAACACCTTCACAGCCGATGGCAATTATGTGTTCCAAAAATGGAGCGACGGCACCAACGACTATGCCCCCAACGACGCTCTTAACAACGTAATAGCCCCGCTCACTTTGACCGCTATCTGGGAGATTATCGCACAGTCTGACGTTACCAACTCGTCGGTGGGTTCTATCAACGGTGCTCACTACGAGTCAACGCTGTCGCGTTGGGTCATCGACTGCGACAATACCAACGACTTTGTAACGGTTACCGTGGGTGTTGCGGATTCGTCGGCAACAGTGTACTACAACGATGCAATATGCCCCGACCGAACCTTTATAGTGAGCATACCCAAACCGGATATTTACACGGTTACTTACACCGTAGTTGCCGGCGATGGAGTTACCTCCGAAACCACCACCTTTGAACTCGAACTACGCTTTGTGTTCGACAGCATAGGCGGACAAAAGTGGGACAACGTGCTTTACGTGAACAACAATCCTCGCAACAACGGCGGCTATAAATTTGATGCCTACCAATGGTACAAAGACGATGTTGCGCTGGCGGGACAAACGGGACAGTACTATTCTGCAGGCAAAACCAAATACGACCTGTTGGTTGCCGATGCTTTATATCACGTAGAGGTAACCTACGATGGCAAAACCTTGCGTTCGTGCCCCGATGTGATGCGCATGGAGGCTTCGGCAGGCTTGCTTGTTTATCCCAATCCTGTGCAAGGCAATCAGTTGAACGTAGAGGATGCCGCAGTGCAAGCCGGCGACGACATTGCCATCTACAGCATCACCGGCAATTTGGTCAAAGTTTATGCTGCACAAGGCGGCATCACGCAACTGACTTTACCCAATTTGTCGTCGGGTGTTTACATTGTGAAAGTGAAAAATAGAGATGCAAAAATAGTAGTGAAATAAAGCACAATGGTGAATAACAATAATTGTGTAGTAGGGACACGGGATGCCGTGTCCCTACTACTAATTTTTATTGACAAATCAATATAATAATGTTAAAATAATTTAAATCGTGGGTGAAAACCTTATATTTAGACAAAATAAAGAATTTTGCACAAAAAATAATAATAAAAAAATTTACCTTTGCGTTTTTAGTGAACGAGATTTTGCTGTGCATTAAAAATATACGATATTACTTTTGCAAATTTGAGTCAATGAAATGGGTGCTCAGCATTGTGTTTGTTTGCCTCTACACAAAGGCACTCTATGCGCAACACGATTCACAAATTGGTAGTTACGCATTCAACCAGGTGATGTTTAATCCTGCCTACGCAGGCGGAGCAAAACGGTCGGAGGCAACTATCTTACAACGTTCTCAATTTATAGGTTTTGCGGGTGCGCCCTCTGTGTGGAACATTGCTATTAAAACTCCTTTTGAAATTGAAGGTTTGGAGCAAGGTGCAGCGTTTACGCTCAGTAGCGACAGAATAGGAGCGTTTAATAAACTGCATTTTGCAATGGGTTATGCCTATTGGCACAAATTGCAGGATGCAAAAATAGGGGCAGGCGTTTCATTGGGAGCAGTGTCGTACACCATGACGCCCACTTGGGAAGGAATTGTGGACGAGGCTATTCCCACACAAAAAGAATCTGCTTCGGCAGCGTTTGATGTGAATGTGGGATTGTGTTATCAACGGCAAAATTGGAGTGTAGGTTTATCTTGTACGCACGTCAATCAACCGCAAACACTTAAATTATTGTCCGAAGATTATGGTTTAACAGTACAACGAACGTTCTATTTAAATGGAGAATATCGGTGGCAAACGCCCATCGAAGATTTGTGGTTCAACCCCACCGCCATGGTAATGATGGTGAGTTTATTGCGACCGCAGTTGGGGATTGGCGGCTATGCGGTTTACCGCGAGCAGTATTGGGGCGGGCTTTCGTATCGCATAGGCGATGCGGTGGGCATCATGGCAGGGCTTTTTATTAAATCGCTCAAATTTGGGCTTGTATATGAATATTCGTTGTCAAAATTTGCAGGATATAATGGCGGAAATACAGAGATATTTGCATCCTATATGTTTGATATTAATTGGTCGAGAAAAAAGAAGCATTACAAGAGTCTTAGGTTTTTAAAATAAATGTTATATGAGTTCAAAAAAACATATCCTTACAACCATTTGCCTATTGATAGGCATCGTGGTGGTTTGTTCGTCGGCAAAAAAGAAAAACGGTGGTGAATTGGTTGGTGTGCAGGGTCGCGTGGCTGTTCAGTACGAAGAGCCTCCCTACGGTATGGTGCTTGTTCCGCAAAGCAACTTCATTATGGGAATGAATGACCAAGACGCTTTCTTTGCCATGAACGCGCCCACCTTTATAGCATCGGTAGATGCTTTTTGGATGGACGAAACAGAAATTACCAACAATGAGTACCGGCAGTTTGTCCGCTATGTCTATGACTCTGTGGCGCGCCGTGTGTTGGGCGAACAGTTTGAAGAGTTCCTCATTCTTGAGGATAATTTGGGCAATCCCATAGACCCGCCCCAACTCAATTGGAAAAGCACTATTAGCAAACGCAATCCGGACTATGTGGATGCTCTCAACGCAGGATTGTTCAACCCCCCGCGTCCGGGTACAGGCAAAACCTTAATGACCGAAAAACTTATCTATTCCTACGGTTGGATAGATTATGAGGCTGTGGTGGGAAGAGCCAGAGGTGCCAATGCGAGCAGAAATAGAAATCCTGAGGAGTATTACGTCAAGGAGGATGTTCCTATCTATCCCGATACCTTGGTATGGAAACGAGATTTTGAATTTTCGTACAACGACCCCCTCACTTTTCAATACTATGCCCATCCTTCCTACGATGATTATCCTGTGGTGGGTGTCAGTTGGAAGCAGGCTACGGCATTTTGCAATTGGCGCACCGAATTTATGACTGCCTATTGTGCGGCTAATAAAAAGAATGTCCCCAGCAACTATCGCTTGCCCACAGAGGCAGAGTGGGAGTGTGCGGCACGCGGCGGATTAGACCAGCAAATGTATCCTTGGGGAGGACCTTACACCTACGACCGTCAAGGTTGCTACTTTGCTAACTTTCAGCCGCAACGTGCACGCTATGGTTTGGATGGAGGTGTGCGCACGGTTCCTGTGGGTGCCTACCGCCCCAACGACTACGGCTTGTATGATATGGCAGGAAATGTTGCCGAGTGGGTGATAGATGCGTATGACGAGCAAGGCTACAAATTCACCAATCCGCTCAATCCTCAGTATCTCTACAACGCCGCAGAAGGAGACCCTCTTTCGATGAAAAGAAAAGTGATACGCGGCGGTTCATGGAAAGACATTGCCTACTTTTTGCAATGCGGAGTAAGAACATTTGAATATCAAGACACTTCAAAATCCTACATTGGATTTAGGTGTGTGCGTGCGTATATGGGAAAATAAATTATTAAAAACAAATAAGAAACAAAAATGGGTAACTTTACAGATTCCCCCGCGTGGAAAGGTTTCGTCATTAAGTTTGGCGGCGTGGCGGCCGCGGTGGTAATTTTTGGAGCCTTGTTCAAAATTCAACACTGGCCGGGCGCAAGCATAATGCTGACTTTGGGAATGTCCACTGAGGTGCTCATTTTCCTACTGTCGGCTTTGGATACCTATCACCCCGACCCTGATTGGGCATTGGTTTATCCCGAATTGAAGCATGATGCCGCCGATACAGGAGAAAAACATGCATCGAGTAAGGATAAAAAGCATCTACCTGCGCCTGTAACAGCAGAAGTAGCAAGTCCAAACAAATTAGTACAGGAAGTGCCGGAGGCTCAAATTATGGGTGCTACCAAGATTGATTTGAGTGGTGTTGATACTTCAAAAATAACAAAGGGCTTAGAAAAATTAGGCAGCAGTTTTGAACAACTTGGTGCACTCACCGCTACTGTAAAACAAGCAGAGGCATTGTCGGAGCAATTGCAAAAAGCCTCCTCTACGGTGGGCAACTTCTCCAATTCCTACGAGCAATCGTCAATGGTATTGTCGGAGTCGGTCAATATATTGTCGGATACCTATCAAGGCGCAGCATCCAATCTCAAAGAAACCACCCAAAAAACTTCGGGGGTAATTATTGCATCGGGCGAAAAAGTGGCACACGCAGTAGAGGATTCGGTGAACCAAATGGCCGAAACCTACCGCACTGCTACCGACAACATTAGCGCAATAGGTAAGCAAGCCAGCGATTCTGTATTTGCCACCGGTCAACAAATGGCGCAAGTAATTTCGTCGGCTACCGACAGTTTTGCCGAAACGTTTACATTGATAGATGGACACATCAGGCAAAACTTAGATAACATCAAAAATGGTAATGCCAATTACAACAAGAATATAGATTTGCTCAACAAAAATATGTCGGCACTCAATACCACCTACGAATTGCAGGTAAAGTCTGCCGACAAGTTCCAAAAGAACACAATAGATATTGCAACACAATTGGAAGCATACGTGGCAGATTTGGCAAAATCCACACAAGAGAATCAGGAGTTTCGCAAGGGAATATCGCATCTCAACAGCAATATCGCCGAGTTGAACAATATCTACGGAAGTATGTTATCGGCAGTGCAAATGGCGATGCAAAAAAAGTAATAAACTAACTAAATCAATTGCATTATGTCAGGTGGTGGTGGCAAGGAGACTCCAAGGTCAAAGATGATAGGAATGATGTATTTGGTGCTCACAGCAATGTTGGCAATGAATGTATCGGCTGAGGTGTTGAACGCATTTGGTCAATTTGAAACACGGCTTTCGCAAACTTTGAAATCATTTTCGAGCAAAAATGATTATACCGAAATGTTATTTCAAAGAGCGATGGTAGAGAACCCCGAACGCATCACCCCGTGGATGAACAAATCGCAAGATGTGAGAGAGAGAACCAAAAAAATGATTAGGGATATTGAAGACATTAAAATTGAAATTGTTAGACAAGGAGACGGACCCGATGCGCTTGCCGTTGAAAACAACGAAGTACACGCCGAGCATTTGATAAATATATCTAACTTGGATGCTGCCAGCCACGTGATGATGAACTTGGGAAAAGGCAAAGAATTGCGGGAAAAAATAGAGGGATTTAAAAAGCATCTTTTGTCGATGGTGGGGGCTTCCGAAACCGCTTTGATTAACAATATCAATGCGACTTTGAATACCAACCAAGTGATGGGACACGGAGGCGAACTCAAAGATTGGGAAGAAGGTTGTTTTGCAGATATGCCATTGATAGCCGCCGTGCCGCTGTTGACAAAAATACAAGTGGATATGGTGAGTATGGAGACCGAATTGATGGAGTATTTTTTGCGTCAAACCGATATGGGCATCGTAAAAATTGATAATTTTGAACCCATCATTTTGTCGCAGTCGGATTATGTGATTAAAGGAGGAGAATTTTCGGCACAGATGTTTTTGGCGGCTACCGACAAAACATTGAAACCGGAGGTAATAGTGGGAGGGCAGCGTTTGCAAGTGGTGGCAGGCAAAGGTATTTACAAGGTGTCTGCCAATCAGGTGGGTGAGCACACCATAACAGGCTCTATTTCGCTCAATAACAAGCCGTATCCTTTTACTTACAAATATACGGTAGCCGAGCCTAATGTGGTGATTTCGCCTTCAAAAATGAACGTTCTTTATCGCGGAGTAGAAAATCCGGTGGATGTTTCGGCAGCGGGTATTCCCACTCACATGGTGCATCTGAGTGCCACCAACGGAAAACTTACCCAAGCAGGCAGCGGATATACCATTGTGCCCAGCGACGGCAACGAGTGCCACATATCGGTGGTGGCAGATATTCAGGGGGTGCGCACGGATATGGGCAAACGCATATTTAGGGTCAAAGCAGTGCCTATACCCTCGCCCGAAATAGACGGTGTGCGGGGCAAAATTGCTACCAAAAGCCAATTGTTGGCAGCGCAAGGTATTCGCGCAGTGATGCCCGCCGATTTTGACTTTGACCTTCGCTTTACGGTGCAATCATTTGTGGTGTTTGCCTCCATTGACGGATACGTGCGAGAGGAAAAAGCCAATGGGCAAATGTTCACCGACAAACAAAGGCAAATTATGCAAAAAATATCGTCAGGACAGCGTTTGAGTATTACCGATATAAAAGCCGTAGGACCCAGTGGAGTAGTGGATTTGCCCGATTTGAGTATTAAATTGCAATAAAAATTGAATATAAATTTATTTTACAAAACTCTCTCGTCAATTGAATAAAATAATTTGTGAGAGCGCGACATTTTAAAACAATCAAGGTATGAAAAAAGTAATTATTTTTAGTTGGATATTGCTCGCAGCAATGTCGTCTTTTGCGCAAGCAACACAAGCACCCAAAAAGGGCGTTACTGCTCAAAAAGTGAGTTTGGCGCCCGATGGTATAGTAAAAAGAGAGGTTGTTTCAACCCGCACCCCTATCCCCTATCCCTACATTAGGGAGGCTGATGTTATTTGGTCGCGGAGAATATGGAGGGTCATTGACTTGCACGAGCGTATTAACCTTCCGCTCTACTACCCCACCGAGGAAATCCAATTGCGCAAGAGCCTCATCCAAACCTTAGTGGATGCCGTTCATACCGGCGAGTTGCGTGCTTTTGACCCCGATGCCGACGATGAGTTTACCACCTTGCTCTCGCCGGGCGACATCAGCAAAAGATTTGATGCTGTGGACAAAAAAGAAAGACGCCAAAAAATGGATGGCACAGGGGATACCATTCTCACTATACACGGAGCATACAATTGGAGCGAAGTGCTCGAAATTTTGGTCAAAGAAGACTGGTTTTTTGATAGGCACTATTCAAAATTATTTGTGCGCATTGTTGGCATTTGCCCTGTGCGTGCGTACAAAAAAGTACTCAACACTGCTGTTAGCAACACCAACGAGTCGGAAGACGAGGGCGGCGAGGTAACCAAAAAACAACTGTTTTGGGTTCACTACGGCGAGGCTCGCAATGTGTTGGCACGCACCCCTGCTTATGTTCCCAACAACGACGCTACCATTGTATCGTTTGATGATATTTTCAACAACCGCCGTTTTGCATCCTATATTCAAAAAACGTCCAACCCGCACAACAACCGCAGTATTGCCAACTATACCCGTTCGGGCTATTCTGCATTGTTGGAAGCAGAGCGCATTAAAGCCGAAATTACCAATTGGGAACACGATTTGTGGGAGTTTTAATGGGGTTGATTTAACCAACTTACAGTTCAAGGTCTTTTGAAATGTTTACGTTTTAAAAGACCTTTTTGCTGCCAATCAAATGTAGAATTTAAAATAAAATGCCGAGATTCAATAACATTTCGCCCATCGTAAAGCAACTCATCATTGTCAATGCGGCAATGCTGATACTTACGTCGATTGCCGAGAGGTTAGGGGTGGATTTGGTGCAGTGGTTAGGCTTGTACTATTTTGACTCGCAGTACTTTCATCCCTATCAATTTATTACGCACATTTTTATGCACGGCGGGTGGATGCACTTGCTGTTCAATATGTACGCCTTGTATATGTTTGGCTCGGCATTGGAGCAGGTGTGGGGCGGCAAGCGGTTTCTTATCTACTATTTTGTAACAGGAATAGGGGCAGCAGCCTTGCACACTTTTGTCAATTACATCGAAATATCGCACTTGCAGGAGACAGTGATTGCCTTTGAAAACACCCCCACTCCTGCCCTATTAGAGGACTTGCTAAAAAATCTTCATCAACCTGCATCGTGGCTGAATGATTTTATTAACAAATGGGACGATGCTCCCAATAATTTTGCTTACATACAACAAGCCACCGAAATTGCACAGCGCATCCTTGCTGCGCGAATGGATATACCCACTGTGGGGGCGTCGGGGGCAGTGTTTGGCGTGCTGTTGGCATTTGGAATGCTGTTTCCTAACACGCAACTGATGCTATTGTTGCCGCCCATTCCCATCAAAGCCAAATGGTTTGTGGTTGCCTACGGCGTGTTGGAACTCTGGTTGGGCATTAGCGACGCCGGCAGCAACGTAGCGCATTTTGCCCACGTGGGCGGAATGATTTTTGGCTACCTACTCATCGTCTATTGGCGCAAGAAATCGCAGAATTTTTATTGAAAATCTGCGATTTTTTATCTGTGTAATTTTGCGCGCGCGGGAGGGAAACTTCCAAAATCGCACTGCCGTTTGCGCGGATTACACCCGCCATTGTGGCAAACTGCTTGTTATAGGCAGGTGTTTTCATTTTTTATACCGTCTTTTTTATTGTTGTCATAAATGATTCTTCAATTAAATTTTCGCTGGGAATTTCCAAATAAGCCAACGGTATCAATTCATTTTGATAGGTCGAACGCAAATTTGTCCACAAATTTGGAAAATCGATTATCAATGGCGAATCTTTAACTGTCTTTGTCTGCCAACCTTGTGGCTCGTCAAATTCTTGTTGGTCGTGAATTAGCAATTCGGACAAATCATTTTGAAATTTAGAGGATTGTAGATATTTTGCACATTCTTCGTCTTTTGCCAAATAGTACAAGTCGTAGAAATGTCGAATTTTCTTTGCTAATTCCTTTGACGGATTTTCAGCAAATGAAAAACGAATGAGCGACACCAATTTTTCAAGCATTGTTCGGCGTTTATCCAAAATATTTAATGCAAATTGCTGTAATCCGTATTCTTGTATTACTTCCGCTTGGTCGGTTGCGGTTAGAAATTCGGCAATAAACGAAGTAATTTTTTGTTCTACAAACGGGTAAGGATTTGCAAATGAGTTGATTTCGACAATGATACGCTTTTGAATATTGTTTACAAGGCGACTATTGATATTGCTTGGATATTGAAAAAGTGATTTGCGATAAACCGAACCTTTACGAGTTACGCCCTGCTCTTCAATTTCTGTCAAGTCGGCGGTAATGGCTTTCTCAATTTTTCGGATTTTGGTTTTCAGAGCGTTGCCTGTCAATTTTTCGTCAAGTAAGGCAATATCAATATCTTCCGAAAAGCGATTGATTAAACGATACCCTTTTGTGAGTGAAGTTCCTCCTTTGAAAACTATGCTGTTTGCGTGCGAAGATTGCGACAAATTGTTGAGAATAAGCGTAATCCAATAATCTTTTTCGATAAATTCAGGAAGAATACTGAAATGCGTTGCTGTCAGTCGAATTAGTTCGTTAAAATCCTGTATGTTAGTGTGTAATCTCATTGAATATTCCATTTTTTTTGCGTTGGTAAAATTGTGTCGGATACCCCAAGTTTATAAACCGTTATCGGATTTATTTTTTTGAATAACGTCGTCGTATCTTCCTGCGGATTAACCGCTTCAAGTATTGCTCCCAAAAGTGCGATTGCTTGCGGCGTGTACTTTAATGCCAATTTTTTAATTTTTGATATTTCTTGTTCATCAAGTTTTTCTATCAGATATATCAAACGCTGACAAGCATTATCGGGCGTTGTGTCAGGAATATTTTTGAAAAAACGTAAGCAATCAAGCAGACGTAAAAGTGGAATATTTTCTTTTGTAATTGTATTTTCCTGTCGTATGAAACGAATACGATAGATACCTCTAACAATGGCTTTTTTTTCTTTCTGCATTCCAATTTCCAAAATAGCGGAGACTTGCGTAGTAAGAGCAAAATCGTTAAAGGCAGAATATCCTGTAATATAGCCGATTAATTTGCCGTCTTTTTGGAGTAAATCTTTTACAATTTGATAAGTGTCGGGTGGCAATTCGCCAAATCTGCTTATTTGTGGTTTGTAAAATCTGCCTTTGGACAATTTACGCAAATAGCCTGTCGAAACAAAATGATTGAGTATTTTGCTGACGGCTTTAGGATTTTCTACCGTCATTGGAAAATCATCAATGGTAAAAATATATCCCACCGCGAATTTATCTATTATATTTTTAATTACATCTGTCATTTATAAATTATCTTTAGAGTTTATACGGGTATAAACTCGCAAATCGCAACTCTTTCGGTGGCAAACTCGGGTTGAACGCTGCTTATGAATATTTTTATTGGTTTCATATCTGCTAATTTACTGCTAAATTTTTATTCTTGCAAATCACAAAACAAATTCCGGTTGATTTTATTGTCTATTCGGATTTTGAATTGGACGGTGGTGGTTTCACTTTGGGCGATTATTTGTTTTAATTGGGATGGTGTCATAAACCTTTTTCGTCTGTTTCTAATTTTGTTATATCCACCTCAATATTTTTAATTTCCTCATTAAGTTTGTTATATTCCTTAATATTAAAATTGAACATAGAGTGCACTTCTTCAATATATTTTCCTTTCTTTGTTTTGAAAAACTTAAATGGATTTAAATCCTTTCCAAAAATAGCTGGGTATAAGTATGATGCAATTATGCCAAAACCTCCAAGAAAAAATGTAATTGGTTCCATAGTATTCCACCCTATCTTGTATGTTAGAATTGCTAATAATAGGAAATAACCCACTATGATAAGAATAAATCTTAGCACAAAATAATTGTATTTTTTTTCTGCTTGTTCACCAAAAGGAGTTAATAATTTTGTCTTATCATCATAATCTTTTCTCTTTGCTTCAAGTATTCCCTTTTTAAGTTTAATGTCTTTTCCTATTTTTACTCGCTCTATTTCTTTATCCTTTTCACCTATTTCCTTCTGTTTATTAGATTCTATTTTTTCAATTTCGCTTTTATAATCAATTTCCTTTTGAGTGAAATCAGAAGAAACGGTTCCTATTTGTTCTATTAATTGCTTTTGTTTCTCTTGCTCTTTTGCAATAGCATCCATTCTTTCCTTTTCTGTATTCGCAAGTTTCTTTTCTACAGAATTTTTCTCATTTCTTAAAGCTTCAAATGCCTTATCTAATTCTCCTCGAATAAATTCCTCTTCTTTATTTTCTTTTTCACTTGCTATAAACTCTTTATAAAACAGTTCTTGTTTAATTATTGAGAGAATTAAATTCGGGTCATCAATTCCTAATTTTTTGAAATAAGTCATTGAACGCTGCAAGGCTTCGGATTGTATCGGGAATGCAGTATTATCAATTGTGTTTACTGTAATAGATGTTATAAATGCCTTTTTATAATCATCTGTTATCATTGGAATAAATGGGCGAATTTTTCTTAAGAAAATCGATGGTAAGATAAAATTGGGTGCCGGAGTTTCTTGATTTATCCCTTTTTTACCATTAGCATATCTATCAAAATCTATTAGTCCTTTATCTAATGTGAGGCAGATAAAATCAATGTCATCTATTTTATTTTTCTTTTTCCTCAAGGAAATAATGGCTTCCCGCAAATATATATCGTGTTCCAATTTTTTATCATCTTTCATTGGTATTTCGCTCATGCCATTTTGTATCCTAACGTCATTTTTTATATTATGGAAATCATAGTATTCTTGAAATTTTGCATTAATAAAAGTAGCATCTTCAAGTTGAGGAAATTGATAATTATAAATTTCGATATTTTTTGATTTTAATATTTGATTCCCAAATTTAATTTTATCTGCAGGATGTGGTGTTTCAGGGTCTATTAATTTCCTTTCGTAATAATTTTTGGCAAAAGAGGTTAATTGTTCCGAATCAAGTAATGATTTAATCTGATTATGGCTTAATTTCTCTGTAATAATATTTCTTTCAAAATCACTTTTTTTATTTTGTAATTCTAATAACGTCTTTTTAATAAATACTAATCGGCAATCTATTTTATTGTTGGAAATTAATTTTGTGATTTGATGACAATTTTCATTTTGACGATGAGAATGTAAGTCTAAAATTGAATACATAAAATTAGTATCAACCAAAATAACCAACCCATTAAGTTTTAAATCTTGAAATCTATCAAATTCTTGAGCAGGAATACCTAATGAGAAGAAATACTCTGCTTTTATTGCGATATTGTCAAGATAATCTAATTCTGCTTTTGTTAAAGTATCAGGGTAATTTAAAATCAAAAGTTCAAAAACTTTTTTTTGATTAGAGTTTTGTAGTTTATTTAATTTATTTTTCCACAATGAAGAATTAGAATCGTCATTGTTGTCAAATGGCAAAAAGTATTGAATGGCTTTACGACCAAATTCTAAAAAACATTCATAAATATATTCATTAAACGTTGTTATAATTTCTGTTATTTCATTTGGTGTAAATGAAATTTTATAGGCTTCAATTTGCGCTTTTATTCTCTCATTCCTCTTGTTTTCCGTATCATTATTTTGCACTACATTTCTTACAATACTTTCTTTACATTCTGGAGAGATATAGTATTTATCATTGACATCTTTTATTATCGCTCTGTCTGTTACTAATTGCAATAATGTTTCTTTAGTTTCATAACTATCTATCTCAAGATGAAATTCAGATTTTATAAAATCATCTATTTCTTGAATAGTCATAGGCGTATCAAGAGTAAACAAAACATTTTCTATTAATGTTTGTTGCATTTTTTCTCTACTATTCGTCGTACACAAATAAAGATTTTTAATTACATTGTCTATATTCTTCATAATATTGAAATTTTAATTTGCAATTTGTTCTATTTAATCTAAAACTTTCCCCGTCTTCTATTCCTTCAACTCCCTGCACAACAATAAGTTTGTATTTGTCTCATTTCTTGCCATATTGATATTCTCATTTTTTGCAAAGATACAACTTTTTTTGCGAGTTTTTACCCGTAAAAACTTTTTTTTATTTTTTCTTATGTCATTTTCAAGTTTTCACTGTCGATGCGGTACGCAGCAATGGCAGTTAACGTGTTGGCGGCTTGGCGTAGTCGGCGGGCTTCGGTGGGCGGCGGCGGGACAGTTGCGGCAAACTGCTTGTTGTGCGGCAGACATTTTCTACTATTTTATTCTTCTAATAATTTTGTAATCATCGAAGACATATTGTTGATATTTTCCTCTGTAAATCCTGTGGAAATATATCTTACAATGCCGTTTTTATCAATCAAAATGTTTTTTGGAATTGCATCTTTAGCACCATACATACTTGCAATAGTTTGACGAGGGTCAATGCCTACATTAAAATCTATACCGTCTTTTCGTAATTGAGACATCTTATTTTTTACCTCCTCCTCTGTTTCGCCTCTTGAAATTGGCAATAAAACAAAATTTGAATTTCTAAATGGTTTAATCATTGAGGGAAATTCATAAAATTCTCTTATGCAAGGCGCACACCATGTAGCCCAAAAATTTATTAACACAACATTGCCTTTTAAGTTGGAGAGTTTGAGATTTGTTCCATCCATCCTTTTTACGGTAAAATCCCTTATAGAGTCGTTGACATTCAAAGCAGGTTCGTTATCGTATTGAGTATCAATTTCTCCATCTGTGTAAAGAGAAATATCAAGGATAAATTCTTTGGGTCCAATTCTGTCGCCAAATTTTTCAAATAGTTCTTCTCTCCTTTCATCAGAAACCCCATTATTGACTGCTTTGACATAGCCTCGTTCTGCATATTCTTCCACTTGTTGCATAGTCATAATCTCATTATTAGCGATTATTACAGGTTCAGGTTTCTTCACAACAGTCTCCTGTTGTGAAGCCAAATTATGGGTCGTTCCCGATTGTTTTTTTGTTGCCGGTCTGCAACTGCTTGCAATGAACGCAAGTACGATTAAAAAGATTATTGTTCTCATTACTTTATTTTTTAGTAAAATTACAATCCTATTTTCAAATAGCAAACATTTTTGATGCCGCCCCATACTTGCGTTACCGAGCAGTTAGACCATCCGTTGTATTTTATTGTCCGTTGTTCCCCGAAATCGCTACACGGCGTGCTTCCAATTCTGCTGAATTTTCTTTCACTTTTTTGTCGGTCAAAGGATAGAAAAACATTCCTATGAATGCCAATAAAGCAGCCACGGCGGGCAATAGACTAATCATCATACGCTCGCCAAAAAGCGTGATGTCTTGTTGCGGCAAGCCTTGCGCCACAAGGTCGGGGTTGTATTTGAACCAAAACAGCACCCAGCCTGTGAGGGCTGCACCCAAAGCCCAGCCTAACTTTTGCGACATCGATGACGAAGAAAATATCAAGCCTGTGGCACGACGGTTGGTCTTCAATTCCTGATGGTCAACGATGTCGGCAAACATACTCCACAGCAACGGCAGCACGTAGCCTGCGCAAACCGAAATGAGCACTTGCATGGTCAAAACACAAGCCACATTATTGGGAATAAAAAAGAAAAACACGCTCAACACCGCGGCAATTGCCATTGCCAGCATATAGGTGCGGCGTTTGCCGTATCGGGCAGAAATTGAAGGCGCCGCCATCACGCCCACAAGGTTGGCAGCCTGCCCCACAAGGAAGTAAATGGTGCACATATCCCAGCCTGTGAACGACATTTGGTAGGACACCTGCACATAATCGCGAAAATAGTAGATGGCAACGCCGTCGCGGATGGCGTTAAAAAACAGTGCAGCCAAGCCCGTTGCCACCAATATCCACCAAGGAATGTTGTGAAACAAGTGTTTCAAATCCGTAGCAACAGAAACGTTTTCTTTTTCGTTCAAAGGTTTTACACGTTCTTTTGTCCAACTAAAACACAAAAAAAACAGCACCGCGCAAATGACGCCAATGGCGGCTATGCCCAGCACCCAGCCTGTGGGGTCGGTGCTCACCGACGAAGTATCAACGGGCACTCCATCGCCAAAAGTTTTGGCAAAAAAGTTAATCAACGGCTGCAGCAACATAAAGGTAATGAAACTGCCAATGAACGCAAACGACATACGCCACGACGAAAGCGAATTGCGCTCTTGCGGGTTGGGCGAGAGCACCCCCAGCAGCGAGGCGTAGGGCACGTTTATCAACGAATACACTATCATCATCAACGAATAGGTA
>BNTQ01000065.1 GCA_025996715.1 Bacteroidia bacterium
GGTTGTAGAGCCATCCGTAAATGATGCCCGCTGTGCCGCGCTGCCCTTGTTCCACAGTGCAAACGCTCATAATGCTTTCTACAACGCTGCCGTGTGCTATGTTTTGGGGTTTTTGCACCAAAGTGGCTATCCCCGGCAAAATAGACGAATAGGTCATAATGTTATACTTCTCAATATCCGCGTCTTTGAGTGCCAAATGATAGGACCCTGCGTGAACAGCAATGTCGCTTTCGCCTTTTCCGGTGGTTTCAAAATAATTTTTTGGGATACGGCAACCAAAAGTTACCTCCACAGATTGCTCTTGATGGTGAAGTTGCTCTGCAGCCTTGCTGGCGGGCACTACATCAGAAGGGTTGAAAAGTATTTTCGTCATTTTCAGCGCATAAAAAATAAAATTGGTGAATAACTAATATCCAATGCGTTACGTCATACAACTATAACGCTAATACTCCTCTTCGTTGAAAAAAAAGTCGTCCTTATTGGGATAATCGGGCCAAATGTCCTCTATGGTTTCATAGATTTCGCCGTCATCCTCAATCTCCTCCAAGTTTTCAATCACTTCGGCCGGCGCCCCCGAGCGGATAGCATAATCTATCAACTCTTCTTTGGTGGCAGGCCACGGTGCATCTTCTAATTTTGATGCTAATTCTAACGTCCAATACATATCTTTACTTAGTGTTTTTAAATGATAGTTTGTAAACCAACACCAATGAAACGTAAACAACTGATAATCAACAATCTACAAAATGCGAAGCAATGTTTTAACGTTTATATTTTTTAAAAATGTGTGCAAAGATAAAAAAAATGAAAAAGAAACAAGTTAGATAATTGAAATTTAACCTTTTTTAACATCCCAAAACTCCTCTTTTTCGCCGCAAAACAAGCACAGAAAGCGCGCCAATACAAAGAAATAGTCCGATAGGCGGTTGAGCCAACGCAAAATGGCACGGTCGCTGTCGCTATCGGTGGCAATTGCCGCAAAATGCCGCTCTGCACGGCGGCACACGCAACGCGCAATATGGCACTCACTTGCCGCCGTGCCGCCCCCCTGCAACACAAACTGCGACAAAGCCGGCAGGTGGTTTTGCAAGGCATCTATCTCGCCCTCCAACCACACAATATCTTGCTTTTCAATGTAATGGTCGGCATTGCTGCTTCCGGCAGTTACGGCAGCGCACTGCATCAAGAGCGACTGTATTTTTTTGATTGTAAGTTGTTGATTTTGAGGCAATTGCAATGCAGCCAACAGAGCAATGTGTGCCCCCAACTCATCCATATCGCCGTAGGCTTCCACGCGCGGATGAAATTTGGCAACCCGCTCCCCGCCTGCCAATGCAGTAGTTCCATTATCGCCTGTTTTGGTATAAATCATGGGTTTTATTTTTGATGTTTATCTTTGTAGTCTGCAAAGATAGATAATTTTGCGAACAAAATTTATTACCTTTGTAGGATAAAAGTTTTTTTTGTAAAAACATGGAGAAATTGTTTTGAATTTTTGATTTAGAGAAACTGTTTTGCATTTTTGATGTGCATTCCAGCGGAATGCATCGCTCGGTAGAAAACATTTGGCAAGTGCTGTTTATTGCGCGCGGACAGCCATCGTTTTTCAAGGCGTTGTTCTTGCACCGCGCGCCGCACGCTGAGGTCATTCGATATTCTACCGAGCGACCCATCCCACTGGGATGGGAAAAATCATCTATCGCTTGGACGAGCAAGCATTTTATCAATTCAGGTTAATTCTTTTTTTGAGGTGCTATTTAAGCCCATAGGGCTTGCATATCAATAGAAAAATACACATCAGCATGATGGCGCGCGGTACAAAAACAAAGCCTTGAAAAACAGTTGTTGTCCGCGCGCAATAAACGATGTTTGCCAAATGTTTTTTCTATTGATATGAATGTCCTAACGGACAATTCCGCAAAACCTTGGTTGGTAGAGACGCGGCTCGCCACGTCTCTACTACGGAACTTGAAAAATATAGCACCTCAAAAAAAGAATTAACCTCAATTCAAAACACTTGCTAAAAGAATTAATTTTCTGTATCTTTGCGAGTGAAAGACAATAGACCCAACATCTTTTATTCAAATAATTTATTCAACTAATTTATGCCCACCCCCACCCTCCTCCTCAACGACCCTGCGCTGAAGCCCTACGCAGATGTGATAGCACGGCGTTTGGCACGCATTGATGCCAAAGAAAAAGAGTTCACCGGCGGCAGCAAAAAATTGAGCGATGTAGCCGTGAACCACCTCTTTTTTGGCTTGCACAAAACCAAAGAGGGCTGGGTCATTCGCGAGTGGGCACCCAATGCGCAGTACGTTTATCTCATCGGCGACTTCAATGCGTGGAAGGCAGATAGCCAATGGAAATTCGCCAACATCGGCGGCGGACGGTGGGAACTAAATTTGCCCAACAATGCCCTGCAACACGGAATGTTCTACAAATTGCTGGTGTGCTGGGAAGGTGGCAGCGGCGAGCGTTTGCCTTCACATTGCAGGCGCGTGGTGCAAGATGCAAAAACAAAACTCTTTGCAGCGCAAGTGTGGCAACCAGAAAAACCATATCAATGGAAAAATACAACTACCAACTACCAAGTACCAACTACCAAGTACCAAGTACCAAGTACCAATTCGGGAAAGTGGTCGCTGGTTGCTGGTCGCTGGTTGCTGATTTATGAGGCACACATTGGTATGGCAACCGACAAATATGAGGTGGGGTCGTATGAAAATTTTCGCCTTCACGTGTTGCCCCGCATTGCCGATTTAGGCTACAACACGCTGCAATTGATGGCGATACAAGAGCATCCCTACTACGGCTCGTTTGGCTATCAGGTGTCCAATTTTTATGCGCCAAGTTCGCGCTACGGCACGCCCGAAGAATTGAAGGCACTCATTGACGATGCCCACGGCTTAGGCTTGACGGTGATTATGGACATTGTGCATTCGCACGCTGTGAAAAACGACAACGAAGGTTTGAGCCACTTTGACGGCACCGAATACCAGTATTTTCACGCCGGCAGCAAAGGGCAGCACCCCGTGTGGGACTCGCGCTGCTTTGACTATGGCAAAAATGAAGTCATCGCTTTGTTGCTGTCCAACTGCCACTATTGGATGCAGGAGTTTGGGTTTGACGGTTTTCGGTTTGACGGCGTAACCAGTATGATATACACGCATCACGGCTTGGGCGTTGGGTTTACCCACTATGATATGTACTACAACGGCGAGCAGGACGAAGATGCTATCACCTACTTAGCCCTTGCCAATAGGCTCATTCACGAGATAAACCCCCATGCCATTACCATTGCCGAAGACGTGAGCGGTATGCCGGGATTGGCTATGGCAAACGAATGCGGCGGTATTGGATTTGATTACCGGATGAGTATGGGCGTTGCCGATTTTTGGATAAAAACGCTCAAAACCAAGCAGGATGAGCAATGGCACGTGGGCGAGATGTACTACGAATTGACCAACAAGCGTGCCGACGAAAAAACTATATCCTACGCCGAATGCCACGACCAAGCAATGGTGGGCGACAAAACCATTATTTTTTGGCTATTGGACAAAGAAATGTACACCGGCATGAGTTGCCTTTCCCCCAGCACGCCTATTATTGATAGGGGCATTGCCCTGCACAAGATGATACGCCTTGCCTCGCTGAGCACGGCGGGCAACGGCTACCTCAACTTTATGGGCAACGAATTTGGGCATCCCGAGTGGATTGATTTTCCGCGCGAGGGCAACGAATGGAGTTATCATTACGCTCGCCGCCAATGGAATTTGTTAGATGACAAAAATTTACGTTACAAATTTTTGTGGGCGTGGGACAAGGCAATGATTGCCCTTTGCAAAAAAGAGCAGATTTTTGATGCTTCCCCCTTTGCCATTGTGCAAAACGTAAACGACCAAGTGCTGGTGTTCAAACGCAACCAGACCGTGTTTGCCTACAATTTTAACCCCACGCAATCCTTTGCCCACTACGGATTTGAGATAGACGAAGGAATTTACGAAGTGCTGCTATGCAGTGATGACGCTGCGTTTGGCGGATTTGGCAGGGTGGACAAAAGTGTGCAATATGCCACCGTTGCTATCGATGAAAAACATTATTTGAAGTTGTATTTGCCCAATAGAACAGTATTGGTATTGCAAAAAAGTCTTAAATTATTGGGGTAACAATTGCTTATTTGTAAATAAGTTTTAAATTTTTATTATTTAGTTAGGTAATTCAAAAAAATAACATATCTTTGTCGCTGTATTTTTTTCTCAAAAAGATATAGAAAAAGATGTTGGTAAAAATTCATTTTAACTTGTTGGTTATCAACCAATTATGAAAAGATATTTATTTACAGCGGTACTATTTTGTAGTACCATCTTTGTCAGCCAAGCACAAAACTTGGAACTTGTGGAGTGCGGTGGCGACAAATATGGGCTTAAAAATATAACTACAGGCGAGGTTGTGCTTCCTTGTATATATGACCTTATAGGCAATTTTCGCGAAGGCATAGCATATATCAAACTGAAAAACAAATGGGGGTATATCAATAAAGAAGGCGATCAAATCACACCTTGCAAATACGATGATGTGGGACGGTTTAATGGTGGACGCGCAGCCGTAAAAATTGGCCGCAAATATGGCTATATTGACACTTCGGGTACACAAATTATTCCTTGTAAATACGACAACGCCGAAGGTTTTAGTGAAGGCATAGCACTTGTGCAAATAGGCAAAAAATATGGCTACATAGACGAAAATGGCGCAGAAATTATCCCTTGCCAATATGATGAAGCAGAAAATTTTGAAAAAGGTTTGGCGGCTGTGCAAATTAACGAAAAATATGGCTACATAGATAAAACAGGCAAGCAAATTGTTCCCTGCAAATATGAATCAACATCAACATTCTACGAAGATATGTTGAAGGTTCAATTGGATAATAAATGGGGCTATGTGGACAAAACCGGAGCACAGGTGGTGGCTTGTCAATACGATTATGCAAGAGATTTTCGCGAGGGTTTGGCGGTTGTTAAATTGGGCGAAAAGTGGGGCTATACCGACAAAACAGGCAATGTTACCATCCCTATTCAATACAACAATGCAAAAGATTTTAGCGAAAATTATGCAGCGGTTCAGGTAGGCAAAAAATATGGTTACATCAATCATAGCGGAGAGTTGATTATTCCTTGCAAATATGAGGATGTTGGCGGTTTTTGGGAAGGTTTGGCAGTAGTTCAATTGGGTGGAAAATGGGGATATATTGACACTACCGGCACCATTGTTATCCCTTGCCAATACGAGGCTGCGGGATGGTTTAACCAAGGCGTGGCGGGCGTAAAATTAAATAGTGAGTACGGCTATGTGGACAAAACCGGCAAATGGTTCACAGCCAAAGATGATGCCGACGAATCTGCCGAAGCCGAATCTATCGACGACGACGGCGAAGAATAATGAACTGTGTTTCAGTCCTGAAACCGGAATACACCTAAAAATAAACTTTCACTTGTTAAATATGATATAAGTGTGAGTAGCGTTCAAAGACGCTTGAAGCAGTTACGAACCACACGTATAGTATCAGCCGATAAAGCAGTTGTTGTTTTGATGGATACGACCTATTGGGGTAGGAACTTCGGCGTAGTGGTGTTCAAGGACTCACGCACGAAAAAGATATTGTGGCGTAAGTTTGTTCGTTATGAAACTCTTTTGGACTACCAAGAAGGTATAGAACAGCCTGATTTACAGGCTTCCAATTATGATAATATGGACCTTGGTATCCCCAATACAAATAATGGCTTAGAGGGGCAATTTACGGACTTAAAACCAAAATCAGCCGCCTGCAAAACACTGCAAGCGGCTGATTTTTACTGGGTAGCGAGGGTGGGGATTGAACCCACGACCTCATGATTATGAATCATGCGCTCTAACCATCTGAGCTACCTCGCCCAAAGTATTACGCGGCTACAGTGGCTCCGACGTCTTTTAACAAGGCAACTTTTTTCTCCTTGATGCGGGCTTTTTTGCCGGTCAAATCACGCAAGTAGAAGATGCGCGCACGGCGCACTTTGCCTGTTTTGTTGAGTTCTATTTTTTCAATAAACGGCGACGTGATGGGGAAAATACGCTCCACACCTATGCCATCAGAAATTTTGCGCACCGTAAAAGTTCCGGTATTGCCGCGCCCCGCACGTTGAATAACAATGCCGCGAAATTTTTGCTGACGCTCTTTGTTTTCTTCCACAATGCGGTAGGTAACCGTTACCGTGTCGCCACTGCTAAACGTAGGATGCTGCTTGGGATTAGCATTAAATGCTGCCTCCGCAATTTTAATTAAATTGTTGTTCATCTCTCAAAAAAAATTATAATATTCACATTTTTACTCGTAAAAAGCAAAAGGACGGCAAAGATAGACATCTTTTTGTAATTCACAAAATTATTATTCGTTTTTTTGCGTTACCTCTCAAAAAAGCATACCTTTGTACCCATCATCAATTGCATTTAATGTGAAAGTAGAAACTATTATTTTGCCCAATGGAATCAGGCTGGTGCACAAGCGCGCAAAAGCCGCCGCTGCTTATTGCGGAATGAGCATTTGCGCAGGCACCCGCAACGAATTGCCCAAAGAACACGGGCTGGCGCATTTTTTGGAGCACACCTTATTTAAGGGTACCAGCAAGCGCGATTCGTTATCAATTAGCAGTTTTTTGGAGCAAGAAGGGGGCGACCTCAACGCTTTTACCACCAAAGAAGAAACGATGGTGCACGCCGCCGTTCTCACCAACGACCTCGACAAAGCGGTGGATATTATTGGCGACATTATTTTTTGCCCCACCTTTCCTGCCGATGAATTAAAGAAAGAAAAAGACGTGATATGCGATGAAATCAACCTCTACAAAGACAATCCTGCCGAGCAAATTTTTGACGAATTTGAATCGCTGATATTCCCTCACACCAATTTGGGACGCAGCATTTTGGGCACTGCCAAAAGCGTAAAATCGTTCACTCCACAAATGGCAATCGACTTTGCCAAGCGTTGCTACACAACGGACAAAATGGTGTTTGCCTCGGTGGGTGATTTTGATATTGGCGAGGTGGAAAAGTTAGCAAAAAGATATTTTTTGCCAACCGCCTACTCCTCTTCCCAAACGGTGTATTCTTCGGTAAATGAATACGTGAAATTTGCAAAAAAACGAAAAAAAGACACCTATCAGGCGCATTGTTTGCTGGGCAACAGAGGCTATCACATTGGGCACAAATACAGGTTTGTGCAACATTTGCTCACCAATTTATTGGGCGGTCCCAGCCAAAATTCGCGCCTCAATATCGCCCTGCGCGAGCAGCACGGATTGTCGTATGGCGTAGAGGTGGCGGCAACTTCCTACGCCGATACAGGTGTTGTGAGCATCTATTTTGGCACCGAAAAAAATGCGGTGGACAAGTGTTTTGACGTTGTCAACAAAGAACTTACGCGAATTTGCAAACGCAAAATGAGCAGTTTGGAATTGCAGCGTGTCAAAAAACAATTCCTCGGACAGCAAGTAATAGCCGCCGAAAGCCACGAACAGCAAATGTTGAGTATGGCAAAAAGTATGACGGTTTTTGGCTATGTAGAAACGCTCGAAGACTTGCAGCAACACATTATGGACATCACCGCCGAGCAAATTTTGGAAGCCGCCAACGAACTTTTTGCGCAAGAACAATTGTCCACATTATTGTACATCTAACGTGTTCGGGGCAGGCGCGTTTCCATTTTACAATTCTATTTATCTTTCTTCATTATAGGGATAAACTTCATAATTAGACGCATATCTATATTCATATTCAACAAAAAAATACCAGTCCCCAGTATATTGAGTGCAGTCTGTAGCGCGTATAAGGTGTTTTTCTTTGTTCCAAAGTATTTTGAAATTTCGAAATTCGTTAGTAAAATCTTTCGACTTGCTTTCTACAAAGATTGTGTCATTTAACTTGTTAGAATTAAGTATTTCGTACTTATAATCCTCCATCCCTCCGCTCCACAAAAGTTCGTATTTACCATTGTTCTTTAAAAATGTCCAATAAGTCTTTCCTGCATCACTATCTGTTTGTATTTCTACCCAATCTTTTGGAAATGAATCTAAATCAAACTTTTCGTAATGCTTCCAATTTTCAACAGTCCATTCTTTTCTTCGGGTTTCCAATATTTCCTCATAGCTACTATTTTGCAGTACTTTGCTTTCATCTATTGTTTCCGACCCAGTTTGTTTTTTCGTTGTTAGTCCACAATCTATAAGCGTGTGCGATGACGAAGACGGAATTGTTTCCGACTCAGTTTGTTTTTTCGTTGTTAGTCCACAATTGTTCATAATAATCGTGAGGACAAAAACAATGGTTGCAATTCTTCTCATTACTATCTTATTTTCTCATTCGTTTTCTTTATGCACTTGCTTCGCTACGCTGCTAACCGCTTGCCTATAACGATTATTAGATGCCGGATATTAGATTTCTTTTGTATTATCTTTTAAATGCTGCCCCAGCGCAACGAGATTAAAGGTCGGTATAATAAACGGATTTTCGGATAATGTCATAAGAGCCGAAATATATGCCCGCACATAAGGGAAAATTATAGATGGAGCATTGATGTAAAAAAACTTATCTAATGATTCTTTACTTTCCTTTTTGTTTATACCAAACGTGGCTTTAGCGGTAACATCGACATAAAAATTTTCTTTGCTATCAGTAATAATTACACGCAATGTCAATTCAAATTGACATTCTTTGGTATTAAATACTCCCGACGGGTCAAATTTTGCGTCAAACGGCGCGGACTGAGTATAATTATCATTTATCTTAAAATCAGACCTTACTATTTTATATTTCAAAAGGTTGAACGAAGATGGGTGTATATCTGTATTTTCCATTTTAATAATATTTATGCCGCCATAGCATATACATCTGCTCCGTTGTAAGAATAAGAATAATCAACGGTTGCCATATTGCTCGTAATAGCGACTGTTTTTACAAATTCTGCCTCAAAGGGCACAGTTTCCAATTCGCTATTGCGTTGAGTTAATAGCCATTGGGTTAAACTATCCGATGTCTCGTTGTTAAGCGCATCATCAAGTTGCTTTTCGAGTTGTTTGAGGTTTAACATAAATATTTAATCTTTGTTGCATTTCCATTCGTCATGAAATGCAAAGTTACTAACGATATCTAACTTATAAGCGACTAATTGTATTCGTTTTCGATAGTTAAAATCAGTTACTAATAAGTCTTCGCTATTGGGTAAATCTTGAAACAAAATGCCATCTGCAACATCAGACCAAGATGCTCGTTCTTGAAAATACTGGTTGATTTCTTTGAGCGTAGTTCTAATTCCTGTCTTCTGCATTATATGCTGGGCGGCTTTTTCTATTTGCTTTTTCCAAAACGTGTAATTTTCTTCGTTAAAGACAGTATCTAACACATTATCACATTCAATATCTGCTTTATACACTTCAAAATATCCTGTTTGCTTTTTGCTGTTATGTCCCCAATGAATAGCATCTATTTCGTCGTACCAAAAATAGTAACCATATCCTAACCAAGCATTGGAACGCATACAGATAATCGGAGTTTTCAATCGAACGTGCCTTCTTTCTTGAGTATGATACATTACGCGTTTCATCAACGACTAAAATTTAATCAGGTATCTCCTATGTAAGGATGTGCTTCTTTGTATTTGAAGGTATCCAAAAAAATAATGCTGCAAAGTTAATAAACTTTTTTTAAGTTTCAAACATTTTACATCCAATTGCCACAAATTTAGTCAAGTAGGCTGAATATTCAGTGCAAATGTCGCAATATTATTACCTGTTGCAATAATGTAGAAATTTTGTACCTTTGTGTTTCATTAAGATTATTTCATTCTTTACCCTTTAAAAATTGCATTTATTATTTGAATTTACGTGTAGTTTTATGCAAGAAAAAATTATCATCCTCGATTTTGGTTCGCAAACCACCCAACTCATTGCACGGCGGGTGCGCGAATTGAATGTGTATTGTGAAATCATTGCCTACAATAAGTTTCCGGAGAACGACCCCGATGTGAAAGGGGTTATATTGTCGGGCAGTCCGTTTTCGGTATATGATGCAAACGCTTTCAAAACAAGGCTTGCAGCCTTCAGACAAAAAATGCCGGTGTTGGGCATCTGCTATGGTGCACAACTGATGGTGCACGAAGCAGGCGGAAAGGTAGAAATGGCGGGGATGCGCGAGTATGGTCGTGCCCATTTGCAAAACGTGAATGCGCAAGATGAACTGCTGCACAACATTGCTCAAAGCGAGCAGGTGTGGATGTCGCACGGCGATACCATTACTCAATTGCCTGCCGCATTTTGCACTATTGCATCCACAGAACAGGTGCCCAATGCCGCCTACAAGATAGACGGAGAGCCAACTTGGGGCGTTCAGTTTCATCCCGAAGTGTTTCATACCACCTGCGGCACGCAATTGTTGCAAAACTTTGTTAACATCTGCAAGTGCCGCCAAGACTGGACTCCCGAATCATTTATTGAAAGCACTATTGCCGATTTGCAAAAAAAATTGGGCACCGACAAAGTCGTGCTGGCGTTGTCGGGCGGCGTAGATTCTACTGTGGCAGCGGTTTTGCTGCATCGTGCCATTGGCAAAAATCTTACTTGCATATTTGTGGACAACGGCTTGCTGCGCAAAAATGAATTTGACGAAGTGCTGCAAAACTATGCCCATATTGGTCTCAACGTGATAGGCGTGGATGCCCAAGAGCGATTCTACACCTCGCTCAAAGGAATGACCGAACCTGAAAAAAAGCGCAAAATTATTGGCAAAAATTTTATAGATATATTTGAAGAAGAGGCGCGTAAATTGTTGAATGTCAAATGGTTAGCACAAGGCACCATTTATCCCGATTGCATCGAATCGTTGTCCATTACAGGCACTACTATCAAGTCTCATCACAATGTGGGAGGCTTGCCCGACAAAATGAATCTGAAAGTGATAGAGCCTTTGCGCTTATTGTTCAAAGACGAAGTGCGCCGCGTGGGGCGGCAATTGGGCATTAGCGATACGCTCATTGGGCGGCATCCGTTTCCGGGACCGGGTTTGGCGGTGCGCATTTTGGGCGAAATCACGCCTGAAAAAGTGCGTGTGTTGCAAGAAGCCGACCATATTTTTATTCAAGGTCTGCGCCACAATAGGCTCTACGACAAGGTTTGGCAAGCGGGGGCTATTTTGTTGCCTGTGCAATCTGTTGGCGTGATGGGCGACGAGCGCACCTACGAAAATGCAATTGCACTCCGCGCCGTGCTCTCTACCGATGGAATGACGGCGGATTGGGCGCAATTGCCCTACGAATTTTTGGCGCAAACTTCCAACGAAATCATCAATAAAGTAAAAGGCGTGAACCGCGTAGTGTATGACATCAGCAGCAAACCGCCCGCTACAATTGAGTGGGAATAAGGCTTAGCGGCTGTAGTTGGGGGCTTCGCTGGTAATTGTGATGTCGTGCGGATGGCTTTCTACCATTCCGGAATTGGTGATGCGCACAAATCGGGCTTTCTGTAACGCAGCAATATCGCGGGCTCCGCAGTAGAACATTCCTGCTCGCAAACCACCCAACAGTTGGTAGGTTACCTCTGCCAGCGTGCCTTTGAAGGGCACACGTCCTGCAATGCCTTCGGGCACCAATTTGCTCAATTCGGTTTCGCCCTCCTGAAAATAGCGGTCTTTGGAGCCGTGTTGCATAGCCTCCAACGAGCCCATTCCCCTGTATGCCTTGAATTTGCGCCCATTGTAGATGATGGTTTCGCCCGGCGACTCTTCTACTCCTGCCAGCAACGAACCTGCCATAATGCTGTCGGCACCTGCGGCGAGGGCTTTTACCATATCGCCCGAATAGCGAATGCCGCCATCGGCAATCACCGGAACGCCTGTGCCTTTGAGGGCTGCAGCCACATTGTAAATAGCCGAAAGTTGCGGAACGCCCACCCCTGTTACCACACGAGTGGTGCATATTGAGCCGGGTCCTATGCCCACTTTTACAGCGTCGGCGCCTGCATCTGCCAACATCCGCGCCGCCTCGCCGGTAGCGATGTTGCCCACCACTACTTCCAAATCGGGATATTGCGATTTTATTTGCCGCAGCAATTCCACTGCCCGCGTGGTGTGCCCGTGGGCGGTGTCAATCACCAGCGCATCCACATCGGCTGCCACCAAGGCTGCAGCGCGTTGCAGCGCATCGGCAGCAATGCCCACGCCTGCTGCCACTCGCAAACGCCCCATATCATCTTTGCAAGCGTTGGGATTATCTTTTACTTTGGTTAAATCTTTGAATGTAAAAAGCCCTTGCAGGGTATCGTTGTTGGTGTTGACCACCGGCAGTTTTTCTATCTTGTGCTTGCGCAAAATTTCGGTAGCACTGTGCAAGTTGGCCAACTCTTTTTCGGTAATGGTAATGAGGTTTTCGCGATGGGTCATCACCTCATAAATGGGGCGCGATGCCACGTCCTCAAAGCGCAGGTCGCGGTTGGTAACAATGCCCACCAACTTGCGACGCTCGTCCACCACAGGGATGCCGCCAATTTTGTGGGTTTTCATAATAAACAGCGCATCGCCCACCGTTTGCTGCGGGCTAATGGTGAGCGGGTCGTAAATCATTCCGTTTTCGGCACGCTTCACTGTGCTCACTTGCGCCGCCTGCGCGTCGATGCTCATATTTTTGTGAATCACTCCAATGCCTCCTTCGCGGGCAATGGCAATGGCAAGCGATGCCTCTGTAACCGTGTCCATTGCTGCCGACACGATGGGGGCATTGAGCACAATGTTGCGCGAAAAGCGCGAAGCCACCGACACCTCGCGCGGAGCAGCATCGGAATAGGCAGGCAAAAGCAGAACATCATCAAAGGTCAATCCTTCGGGCTCCACTCGTTCTGATAAAAATGACATAATGTTTTAATTGAAAGGTGTAAATTTATGGGGCTTTATCAAATTTGGCAAAAGAAAAATTAGGCAAAGGTATTATTTTTTTCAAAAAATTGCAACGACTTTCTAAAAAACCTTTAATTGTCCGATAAAAAAAATGGCAAACACAAAAGTAGAGACACGGCATGCCGTGTCCCTACTGTTTTTATTCCGGCGTCCCCCCTTTGGGGGTTAGGGGGTGGGTGTTTGTTATTGCACCACCACTTTAGAGATATTATCACCCACCTTTACAAAATAAACACCTGCCCTCAACCGAGACACATCAATAGTAGCAGTATTGTCGGAAGTGAACGGCAAAATGGGCAGTTCAAGTACTAACACTCCTTTGATGTCGTAAATCTCAACCGTAGGACTATTAGATGCATTCTCAACCGTCAGCATGCGTACATTGCCGATGTGCAGTTGTTCGTTGCTAACAGGGTTAGGATAGATAGTCAATGGGAACTTAAATTTCACCTCAAGATATTGCTCCGTAGAATAATAAACAGCACTATCGCCGATTAACTTAAAGGTATAATTTCCCGGCTCGATTTTATGCTGACGAGTGGGACCTGCTGAGTGGACAAAGCCTGTGCCTATCAGGTTTCCATTATGGTACCAATAACATTCGAGCGGACGAAAACCGATATTTTCACGCAATTTGCGCAGGTGGAGAAAGATAGCATTATAGCCCAATTTGACCACTGCATAATCATAAAACACCAGCAAAGTATCCAAAGTAGTCGTGTCGGGCGTAATGCTAAACTGCACGGTGTCGCCGCTCAAGGTAGTGGTGTCGTTGGCAGGGCTAAAATAGGCGTAGGCAGTGTAGGTGCCCACTTCGGTTTGGGCAGCATCCACTGTGAGCGGTATTACTACTCCGTCTATAGTTACCGTAGCCGTGGGCTTGTGAGGCAAACTATCGTAAACAAAAGTGGTGTCGCTCCACGCTACCGCAATGCTGTGCTTGACGGTGATGGTGAGCGTGCCCGGAACGTAGGTGAAATCATAGTTGCTCGACACAGCGCTATCCACAAATATCGGATAAAGATTTACATGGCTATCCTTGTCTGCGAGTGTCCAGATTGCAGGTTGAGTAGTGAGACTGTCTTGGTTGTCGTTGTACTCAAAGCCGCTGTAAGTTATAGTGAGCGTTGGATTGAGCGCGCCCTGCGTTTTGGTTTTGTTGTCGGCTTTCACCGTCAGCGTTTTTTTGTTGATTGTAAAGTCAGCACCCACAAAATCAATGTAGTAGTTGCTGCCTGCCGTCAAGTTGCCTTGATTGATGGCATAAGGTGAACCTGCAACAGTATCGCCTGCAACACGGCTGAGCGCACCGGTAAACGACAAATTTTTGCTGCGAGTGTAAGGAAGTGCAGGGTCGGCAGCACCATAAATTTTGAACGTATCGCGAGCAGTTACTTTCACTGTATCCGGAACTATGGTGAACTGCTTGGTATAGCCTGACAATTCTACGGTGTCGTTGGCAGGACTAAAACTTGCATAGGCAGTGTAGGTGCCCACATTGGTTTTTGCAGTATCTACCGCGAGGGTTACCAATGTACCGTCTATCGTTACCGTAGCCGTAGGCTTGTGAGCCGAACCATTGTAAACAAAAATGGTGTCGCTCCACGCTACCGTTTCGGTGCGTTTATCGGTGATGGTGAGCGTGCCCGGAATGTAAACAAAATCATAGTTGCCCGACACTCCGCCCGATGCCTTGATGGTGTCGGTGTAGGTGGCTGCCGGACTGCCCACTACTACTGTGGTGCTCGCTGTGGGTGAAGTGGTTAAGTTGTTTTCATCTTCGCCACTCACAAAGCCATGGTAACTTACTGTGAACGGCGGATGGGCAGCAGCACCCTGTGTTTCGGTCTTGCTGTCGGCGGTTACCGTCAGCGTTTTTTTGTTGATTGTAAAGTTGGCGGTTGCCTCCGTTTGTTGATAGTCGGCACTTGCCGCAAAGGTTGCTGTTACCTTGTAACTACCTACATTTTTGGGCTGAGTTGCACTGTGGTAGGTGCTACCTGTGATGCTATCGTACATATACGTTACACTCGCAATGTCATTAGTCGCGGATGTAACAACAAGAGTATCGGGCGTGCCGTATGTCCAGTCGGCAAGAGTTACGCTCGCACTGCCAATGCCCGGTGTTACATTCACCGTTATGTTCAAACTAAAATCATTGTAGTTGGCAGGGTCGGCGTTGTACTTGGCAGCGTAACTGCTTTGCGCTACGGTAAGTTTTTGTGTAGGTGTTGCCCAACTATAACCCGACTGCAAGCCGATTACGTCGCTCAAAGTGTTGGTGGACGTATAAACCGCTGTCAGAACGGGGTGCGGCGTAATGTCGACGACGGCATAAACGGCTTTTGAAATATGCACCTTAACAAGTCCGGTGGCTGTTGCGTAGTTGCCGCTGGGGTCGGTGTAGGTGGCGCTATAAAGGTGGCCGCTATCAGCAACATTGAGAAACTGGCCGCCATTCTCCCATGCATAGTTTGTGTCGGACAAAGCAACATCTGATAACTTTAAACCCGGTGTGTAGGTAACGTAAACGTCGGCATGCGTGAAACTGCCTGCGGCTTTGGATATATTCACTTGAATAGTGCTCGTAGTGTCGTAGTAGTTGCCTGCGGGGTCAATGTATTTGGCGGGGAACATGTTGCCGCTATCGGCTACTGTGAGTG
>BNTQ01000066.1 GCA_025996715.1 Bacteroidia bacterium
GGTTGTGAATTGCTTCAAAAAAATTGTACTTTTGCATTCTAAAACAACCCAAAGTGTGCAACGACGAAAAAATAGACGGTTGTGAATTGCTTCAAAAAAATTGTACTTTTGCATTCTAAAACAACAAAGTTTATTTTTTACGAGGGCAACGTAGGTTGTGAATTGCTTCAAAAAAATTGTACTTTTGCATTCTAAAACAACGCATTGATTGATGCCTACAACCTGATACGGTTGTGAATTGCTTCAAAAAAATTGTACTTTTGCATTCTAAAACAACCGCTATCACTAACTATGTATGTTGCTTCTGGTTGTGAATTGCTTCAAAAAAATTGTACTTTTGCATTCTAAAACAACTGCTATGGCTTCGTTAGTACCTTTGAGAATGTTGTGAATTGCTTCAAAAAAATTGTACTTTTGCATTCTAAAACAACTAACACAAACTACTTACAATTAAAATTATAGTTGTGAATTGCTTCAAAAAAATTGTACTTTTGCATTCTAAAACAACAACGCAGCAAAGTTTAGAGCAGTGCTACAAGTTGTGAATTGCTTCAAAAAAATTGTACTTTTGCATTCTAAAACAACACTATCCCTTTTTAAGGCAGGCTGATTAACGTTGTGAATTGCTTCAAAAAAATTGTACTTTTGCATTCTAAAACAACTGAATGCTCATAAGTTTTTGGTTCACAATTTGTTACAGGATGTTTTAGAATAAAAAATCCCGACCGTTTTGGTCGGGATTTTTGGCTTTTGCTTGCCTTTTTAATTTTGAAATTAGTCTAAAAAGTGCTCGTCCAAATATGGCTCATTTATAGCGTGCTACTGGGTAAAATGCCGATGGAATATAGGTAATTTGTGCATCATCGCCATTAAAAATGACAATGATTACATCCAATTGCACCTGATACGATAAACGAAATCTGTGCACATAAGCATTGGCAGCCAGTATTGTGTTGCGCTGCTTTTGCCTGTCAATGCTACGTTCGGGTGCTACCAAAAAGTTGGCACTACGGCTTTTCACTTCCACCACGTGCAAAGTATTATTTTTTACAGCCAAAATATCCAATTCTTTGTGCCCGTACCGCCAATTGCAATCCCGAATGGTGAACCCATTTTGAATTAAATAATTTTTGGCAGCCTCCTCGCCGCGTTTTCCTGCTTCTAAAGTATTCATAATGAGTAGAATTAAAATAATTCCAATTGTTGTGGACCTGGGTCTTTTTCTGTTTGTTTTTTGCCTTGAAATAATTCCATATTGCCAAATTGTTTGTCGGTGATGCACAAAATACCTACGTGTCCCAATTCCGGTAATGAATTTTTTACACGCTTGATGTGCACATCTGCATTTTCTCTGCTGGGACAATGCCGCAAATAAATAGAAAACTGAAACATTGTAAATCCATCACCCATCAGGTCTTTCCTAAATTTTGCGTGCGCTTTGCGTTCCCTTTTTGTCTCAGTTGGCAAATCAAAAAATACCATAACCCACATAATTCGATATTCGCTAAACCGTTCTGTCATTTTGATTTATAAATAAGGATAACTGATTTTGCGCAGTTCGCCATCATAACATTTGAACAACGATGCTGTTGTGTGATTAACGGCTATCATCAAAGGATTGCGCTGCCCGTTAATATTTACGTCTAACGTAGGAATACCCAATAATTTCACTTTTATTTCTTTGTTCAATTCTTCTATATTCTCTGTATTTTCAACTATTTCCACCACCAATTTATCCACAAACGGACGATAAGGTTCCATTATGTCGTCTGCCAAACAATAGGCGTTGTATTTGTTGCGATGGTGTATGCCCAAGGCAGGCAACAGCCCCGACCCTACCAAACTGCGAGCCACCACAGCACGCAAAATAGCGTAGCCGTAATTCAATAAATTATTAGGCGGAATACCTTCACGCTTGCGCGTAAATCCGAAAATTTTTGGAAACATATTTGCCCAATAATACGCCGCTGCTCGCGCCTCAAGGTTATCGCTGTCATCACTTTTCACTTGTCCCACCCACGCCTGCATATTGCGGATTTCCGCACCACGACACATTTTTAGCACTGCTGCCTGATTCTCTATTTTTGCCATTACTGTTTGTTGCCACAACTGTTTTTTCAACGGCAACGATGCCTCAATTTGTGCTCTGAATCGCTCCGTTTGTGTGGTATTGCCCTCCAACGGCAACATCATTCCGTAAGGCATACGGTTACTGTTGCAAGTAATCAGCGCCACATTATTATTCAACAACTCCTCAATGACCCCGTGCGTAATGGTAATTTGCTTGTTATCAAGCATCAGCACTCCAATATCTTCAATGGGTACAGTGCGTACCGCCTCTTGCTTAAAACTTTCCGGCAAGTCTTTATTTTTCTCCACCTCCGGCAGTTTGACGACCAACTGCTTATCTTTCATACTGAGATAGGCAGGATTTTCAAAGTATAGAGTTTTTTTAATCATGACTTAATTGTATATCAAAATCGCTTTTGTAGTTTTGTAATTGTTTCTTGTTGTTATATCTTTCATAATTTTCTCTTTTTTAATATTCGCCTACCGAAACAATTTGTCCAATATGATTTACTCGAACTTTGACAATATCTTTAATTGCCTTTAAACCTAATTGTGGTTTATATGCAATGTCTTTTAGTGGTTTACGCTCTTGCACATCTGTTTCTAAATGGTGCCTGAAAAAGTAATTTTTTGTTGCTAACTTCTGCACCCTATACAAATTAGGACTTATCAAAGAATAATTATCCGGATTTAGTAAATCAATTTCTTTTGGGTTAAATCCTGTTTTTTCATTTGGGAAGACAAAATATTCATTTTGCTTCATACTGAAAAGAAATTCTAATCCTTCTTTTGGTAATTTTTGCAGCAGTGATTGGTCATCAATACCTTTTAAAATTACCTTGTCCCAAATATCTTTCGTATCTTTAATAATGATTGGTAGTCCATGGTTTTTAAGTTTTACAGCATCGTAAAACGAGATTACATTTTCTTCCAATTCATATTTTATCTCGCCGTTTTCTTCTCTCACAACTTCTCCTTTTTTGTCTAAAGCGGATTTGCGATAAACGGCTACATGGTGGTTGTTCCCTGTATTTACAAAATCAACTGGGATTTTCTTACCTTCACTGTCTAAAATCACATTTCCGTCTTTACCTTTCTTTTCGTGCAATGGCTCGCCTGTTGCTATTCCTGTAACAATAACACGCTTAATACAAATACTTTTAGTTTTATCTATCTGACCATTGCCGTCTTTCACTTCTTTATACCAAATTGGATTTTCCTCAAGATTTGAAAATGCTTTTTTGAAATCGCCATTATATTCTTGTAATCTTACTTGCAAAATTTCTCGGACTTTTAAATCTAAAACACTTTCAAGTATTTTTTCTTTTGCAGAATCTTTCTTCTGAGCATCAGTAAAAGTTTTTGCAACGTCTATTCTTTCAGTAAAACAAGGAATATTAACAATTATTTCTTTGAGCGGTTTGTTTTCATATTGAAAATGTTGCAATTCTTCTTCGGTAAATATTTTTGGAATCCACGAAGTTTTTTTATTTTTTCTATACACTCTTAATTTATTAAATTCCGTTTCGGTAAATGCTTTTTCAATACTCCCTTTTTGTTTAATGTAATCTTTGATAAATTGCCTTAACTTTGGATAGCGGATTTTTTCAATTTCCTCTTTCGATATTTTTTTCGACACTTCAATTCTGCTACAATAATTTAATCCATCTATAGTTTCTTTATGCAGTTGCCCGCGTGGCGTTTGTTGTGCTTTTTTATTTGTTCCACCATTCTTTTTTGTAGTGTTGATATTGGTTGTAACTACTTTATTTTTTGCCTTAATGGAAATCAGTGTATTTTCCAAATGCTTTTTTGCTTCGGCGCGAAATTCATTCAGAGGCATTGGCGGAATGAATCTCAACTTACCTTTTTTATCACGATACAACTCTTTTTTTTCAATACCTAATACATCTTTTGTATTAAAAACCATATCTTCCGTAGTTATAGCAAAACTGTCTTGTTCTTCTTTTTCCGTATTGGATATTGTTAGTTGTTCATCTGTTCGGCGGGCATTGAGATTGTTAAGATATTGAATGAATTGCCGTTTTGTAAATGCCACTGTCAAAGCATCCATTGCGTGGTGGCGGTGGTCATTGCGTTTTGTCCAGTCTTTGATTTTCTTTACATATCGCACCTCACCTGTTTCATAATCAATGCGTTCTTCATTTTCCACCAAACCGAGTTGTTCGTATTTTGGAAAATTTATTTCTTTCATTACATCAACCAACTGCCAATCTTCACGCAATCGTTCTGTGATTGAACCGGTTGTAGAAATAACAAATTTAACCAAATCGCCAAGCATTTCTTTTGCTTTTTTGGTAATATATTGCGTATTAGCCAAATCACGATTGATAAAACCTTCGGGCAGTTCGCTTGCTGTAATAACAAGTTTTTTCAGTTTATTGGAATAATACTTGTTGATAACTTCAATTTTCTTTTCGACATCGTTCATTAACCCCCACGGTTTTACGAGTTTTTTTCGTTCTATTTCATTTGCATTATTCCATTTCTCTATACTTGTCTTATGTTTTTTGCTTTTCTTCAAACTATCATCGTGTTTTTTGAAGAGTTTATCAAAAGTCGCTGTTTCAGTTTCAACCCATTTCTTTTTAGTTTTGGTATTCGTATTTACTTTCTTTATCGTTTTTGTTCCGCAAACACTAATAATCCTGTTTAGATAATCTTCCAAACTATCTTCTTTTGTTTTTACATAATCAATAGCCGTCATATCCGTTTTATCTTTATTGTCGGAAGAGAATACCAATGTTTTATTTGAAAACGAATCGTCAAACAACCTTGCCTTTGGCAAAATATGTTCAATTTCAATTTCTTTTGTAAATAAAATTGCAGGCGAAATCTCTTTTTGCAAATTTTCTTTACTGCCATATAATGGCTTATGAGCATTTGGTGCAAGTTCCTCCCAAAGTTTGTAACGAATTATGTCTTTTCTGGTTGGCTCGATATTTTTGAAAATAGAAAAATCTTCTTTCAACCGTTTTTTAATTCTTTCAACATCAGTCGTATTTGTACTTACATTGTCGGTTAGTAGAAAACGCTCATTTGCATTCTTTTTTAAATCGCGAGCCAATTCTATTCGGATTTCATCAAATGGTTTTTCTATAACATTCCCATTTTCGTCTTTTCTGCCGTAAGTATCAATAATCAAGTCGATTACATTTACCATTTGATTGAGAATTTTCTCTACAACAGGGTTTCGTAAAGAATTTTTCGGCAAAATTTCAAGTTTATCAACATAAACTTTTTTCTCTAATTCTTCTGTTGTCAAAGAACTTTTAGAATGTCTTTCGTAAATATTGGCACAAGCGTCAGTGTAATTTTGACCCATTTTCATTAGTGGTAAAATTTTTCTAATCGCTTTTGCACTCAAACTTCCGTAATCGCTCTGGAAACCAACGCTGGTTAAAATTTTTGCATAGTCCTTTTCAAAGCCGTAAAGTTCTTTCAGTTTAATAATCAAATTTTCAACGCCTGTATTCGATTTGTCACCCTCGAAAGAATAAAGCAAATGATAAAGTTTATACATTGGTTGTTCGTCCAACGGCTTTTGAGAATCAAAATATAGAATTTCGGTATTGATTCCCATATCTTTGAAAATCGTTTCAATCGTTTCAACAGAACAATCATCGTCAATTTTTCGTTCCAATAATTCAATGATTTTTTTGTATGCCTTAAATAATTCATACTGCGTTTTATTGCCGTCAATACTGTTGAAATTCATATCAAATTCTGGCAAATCCAATAATGTAAGAACCTGATTTTTAGATAATTTTTCTCTTATTGACAATTCCATGAACAATAATTCTTTTTCGTTTTGTTCTAAAAGTCTTGCATTTGGTTTTCGCCTTTTATTCTTTTCATTTGCAGGAAAAACTTCAACATCATTTAGTTGTTGCCAAATCTTAAACTCTTGAAACAGCGGCGAAGAACGCGGAATAACTCGACTACCTGTGGTTTTTTTCTTTTTCTTTCCGTCAATTTCCACCTCAATTTGTCGGCTTTCAAATTCGCAAAAACTAATCAATCCTTTTTGGCTTTTCAGTTGACGTTGAAAAAAAATACCACCTTTCATTTTCCCATCACACATTTTTCCATCACGAATAATTTTTCTCAAATCCTCGGTAAGTTCTTTATGAAATTCGGCTTGTTTTTCCCAAATCGTATTAAACTCGTCTAAATAATTTTGACGATAAAACACCATATTTCGTAAACTTGCATTGGGACTTTCTGCCAGAACAGCCATTTGATACTGTCCAACAGTTTGTTTGTTAAAATAAAGTTCCTTACTTCTGTCGCTGATTGCACCAAGATAACCGCTTGAGCCACTTATTTGTCCATTGATTTTTTGTAAAACTATAATCAACTCTTCGGGGTGCATTTTTCCAGACAAGGCTTTTGCTCGCCACTGAAAATTTTCCAATTTTTGTTCAGCTTGTTTTGTTTCCCTTTTTATGCCTACAAGTTTACATTCTTTGATAACGTCTTCATTTTTGCCCTCATCGCTGTTCCAAATTTTCTTCGTCTCTGTCCAAATAAAATGCGATGCGGCAATAACCCAAGTTGCTTTTTCGTTTTTTCCTCGCAAGTTCTCTTTTAATTCATCCGTCAAAAAGGAATAGAATTCTTTTTGCTTTGCCCAAATTTTATCAAATTCATTCTGCAAATCGGAGCGATAAAAATCCGGCAGATATTTTTTACTTGATTGCAAAAGTTGCAGGCAATATTGTCCGGGCGTAATATTTTCTTCGTAAAGTTTTTTGGCAACTTCCATTCCGTCAATCAGTGTGCCGTCCTCTGTTCCTTTTGCCTTACGGGAACTTTTGTAACCGCGTTTTTTGTTTATCATAAGCAAAACGCGGGCAAATTGCTCCAACGAAATTTCTTCCGTAGCAGCCTTTGCCCGCAGACGATAAGTTTCAAATGTAGTTCGATTGCCGTTTTCTGATAAAATGCTTTCATCAGAAATAAAACCATTTTCTTTTAATATTTCAATCAAGTTTTCACGACGAAGTTTATAGCGTTGCAAATTACGGCGCATACTGCGTTTGAGGGTTCTATCTGCATTGGTGGTAATGCTTTTCCCTTTCTCGAAATTCTGCTGTTCATCAACGGTCAAAGGATTAACTCTTACGCCAAGTTTGATAATTGACGATTTTTCATTTTCGTTAGATGCCTCATTTACCAATGCCCAACCAATAGAAGTTGTACCCAAATCTAACCCTAATACTTTTTTCATAACGTAATTCTTAAAATTTTATATTTTTGAATTTTCAACCGAAAGTAGCAAAGAAATCGCAAAGATAAAAAATTTTTAACAAAATTTGTTTTGTATCATATTTTTATTACCTTTGTTGCACAATTTTTTGAAGCAATTCACAATAAGGATTATTCCGTTGTGAAAACATTAAAAGCGGGGATGGTGCAAATCATCCTCGCTTTTTTGCCTTTTTTAATGGGGAGTGAAGCATTTTCCCATACATACACAAGGCTTGTAGTATCTTTTACCTAAAATTTATTAAAAAATAATGTTGTGCACAAAAATTTTTATACCTTTGTGGGCAAGGATATGAAAATAATAATTCAAAAATTCAAAGTCTAAAATTTAATCCGCTTTGCAAATAGATTTTTTTGTATGCTTGCTTTAATTATGTAACTCATTATATTTCAACAAATTATGACAAATCTTTTTACTGTACTCCAAGCCTTGCCTATTGCTACCGAATCCGGTCAGCAGTTGGATTTTATTGAACTTGCCTTCAAAGGCGGTATCATTATGATACCTATTTTGGTGCTGTCGCTCATTGGTGTATTCATATTCACAGAGCGGTTTATAGCCATTCACAGGGCAGATAAAATAGACCAAAACTTTATGAACAACATTCGCGATTACATTTCGGACAATCGCATAGATGCGGCAGTGGCACTATGTCAGTCGCATCCTACGCCCATTTCGCGGATGATAGAAAAAGGTCTCAAACGTATTGGGCGCCCGCTTGCCGATGTGCAAACCGCCATCGAAAATACGGGCAATATTGAGGTTTCTACCTTAGAAAAAGGCTTGCCTATTTTGGCAATAGTGGCGGGAGGTGCACCTATGCTGGGCTTTTTGGGCACGGTAACAGGTATGGTGAGCGCGTTTTTTGATATGGCGGCGGCAGGCTCCAATCTTAGCATCGACACGCTTTCGTCGGGCATCTACGAAGCCTTGGTAACTACCGTAGCGGGTTTGATAGTGGGGCTTATAGGATACTTTGGCTACAACTATTTGGTGGCGCGAGTTTCCACCGTGGTATCTATGATGGAGTCCAATACCGTAGAATTTATGGACATTTTGTATTATCAAAACGAAAAACCTGTTGAGTCGAGAAACAGACTTGTTGCTGCCGAACCTAAAAAAACGACACGCAAAAAAACGACTGAAGAATGAGTGATAAGTCTTTTGAAACCTGAAACTTGAAACCTGAAACTCTAATTCTATGGCACTAAAACGTAATACCAAAGTAGATGCATCGTTTAGTATGTCCTCTATGAGCGATATGATATTCTTGTTGCTTATCTTTTTTTTGATAACCTCTACCATGGTAAGCCCCAACGCGCTCAAACTGATACTGCCACAAAGCAGCAGTCAGGTGCAGGCAAAGGCAATTACCAGCGTATCTATTCGCAAAGGTGACCCTTTTTATTATTTAGATGGCAGCACGCAAGCCTTGTCGCGCAGCGACTTAGAGGTATCGTTGCGTGTTAAATTGAGTGGGGTGGAAGACCCTACTATTTCGCTGCACGCCGACAAAAACTGTTCATTAGAAGAAGTTGTAAAGGTTATGAATATCGCTAAGGATAATAAATGGAAACTCATTTTAGCCACCAGCCCCGAAGATAAACGATGAAACCCAACAAAATAGCGGGCATTGTTGCCACAGTTGTTTTTCATGCAGCCCTATTGTTGTTGTTGCTGCTGTGGGGCTATCCTATTCCATTTCCACCACCGCCCGAAGAGGGTATGCTCATCAATTTTGGCAACAGCGATGTGGGCAGCGGAGATGCAGAGCCTGTGCAGCAACTCGTTCCTGCGCCGCCTGTGCCTACGCAGGCTGTGTATGAAGAAAAAACTTTTGCCACCCAAGATTACGAAGAAGCACCTGCGGTGGTAAGCAAAAAATCGCCAAAGAAAAAGAAAGAAAAGCTCCAAGAGACAAGCATTGACCCTGTTGAAACCGCCCCTCAAGCACCTCCCCGCACAGTGAATAAAAATGCTTTGTTTCCCGGACAAAGCACCCAAACTTCCAATGTGGCAAAGGGCGAAGGCGAAGGTGGTGCTGTTGGCAATCAGGGGTCTTTGGAAGGCTCTGTGAATGCTACCAACAGGCAAGGAAGCAGTTTGGGCAGTTACGCATCCTTAGATGGGCGTGCGCTGTCGGGGACATTGCCCAAGCCCGCTTATGAAGTGCAGGAGGATGGTCAAGTAATAGTCAAAATCAGAGTGGACAAAACAGGTAGAGTGGTAGAGGCAAAGGTGCAAATGCAAGGCACCTCCACCACCAATTCCACCTTGCATCGTGCTGCCGAAGAGGCTGCTTTGCGCGCTCACTTTACCGCCGCCGCCGACAATGCCCCCGCCTATCAATCCGGCACCATTATCTACGTGTTTAGATTAGGGCAATAGCAACTGATAAAACACCACATCCAACCAACGCTCGAACTTAAAGCCTGCTTGCGGAATTTTGCCGCAAAAATTAAAACCCAATTTTTGATGAAGGCTGATGCTGACGGTATTGTCGGCATCAATTACGCCTATGAGTGAGTGCACAGTCCGTTTGCGGGCTTCGGCGATGAGTGCTTCTAATAATGCTTTTCCAATGCCGTGCCTGCGTGCATCGGTGCGCACATATACCGAATGTTCAAAGGTAAATTTATAGCCATCATGTGGGCGAAACAGTCCGTAGGTAGCAAATCCTAACAGCGTGCCCGCTTCGTCAAAAGCACCTACGATAGGGAAATCACTTTGCACGTGCGCCGCATACCATTGCTGCACCTTTTGGAGCGTGCGCGGCTCGTAGTCGTACAAAGCCGTTGTGTTGGCAATAGCCTCATTAAAAATTGCCAATATCTCCGGCAATTGTGCTGTGGCAACAGGTCTAAGAGTCATATAGAATGAATAGAATGATAGTATCAGCGCAAAGATAATAATTTTGTAGAATTACAAAATTATTTCTACCTTTGCAGCCTTACTAAATGCAAAATATGCTTCGTTTTGTCAAAAATATATTAGCGCTAACCGTTTGTCTGCTTGTGATTGCGGGGTCGGTGGGGGTCAATTTTTACCTCTTCACCTGCACCCATTGCGAGTGGCAATTGCTGGTGGACAAAGACTCCCACAACGAGTCCTGCTGCGATGATAATGAAAAAGATGCGTGCTGCAATACCACGCAACTATCCATCAGCACCGACAATTTTGCGCACAGCCAACAAAATTACGAGACCTCCTTTTGTGCCTGTAATTTGTTGATTTTCAATGTTTTACAAAACAATTACAAGAACTTCCCATTGACCCTATCCCATTGGGTAGGCAACAATGTTGCATCATCTCCTCCCCTCTTTGTGTTGCATTGTTTGCTAAGATTATGATAACTACACCTTGCTATAAAAGGTCTTAGTGTTTCACATAATTTTAGTAAAAAAAAATGAAAAAGATATTATTTTCGCTTGCCGTGCTATGGAGCGCGGCGGCAGCGGCGGCCGAAACAACGGCTGCGGCAGACAGTCTCAACGACGTGAGTGTGGAAGAAGTGGAAGTGCAGGGGCGGCAAAAAGGAACCGTTATATCCCGCATCAATCCTATCACCACCGAAAAAATTTCATCGGCGGGGCTCAAAAAATTGGCGTGCTGCAACCTTGCCGAAAGTTTTGAAAACAGCGCCACCGTTACGGTGGGCTTTAGTGATGCAGTGTCGGGCACGCGGCAAATTCGTATGCTGGGCTTGACGGGCACCTACACGCAAATGTTGGACGAAAGCCGCGTGGGCATACGCGGATTGGGCAGTGCCTACGGGCTTTCTTACACGCCCGGCGCGTGGTTGCAGGGCATTCAAATATCCAAAGGTACAGCCTCTGTGGCAAGCGGCTACGAAGCCATTGCAGGGCAAATCAACCTCGACTACCGCAAGCCCGAAGGCGAAGATTTGCTGTTTGTGAATGCGTATTTTAACAGCGATTTGCGCGGCGAACTCAACCTCGCGTCGTCGTTTGAGGCTACGCCAAAACTGCGTGGAGTGGTGCTTTTGCACGCTTCGGGCGACCCGCAAATGACCGATGTGGACAACAACAATTTTGCTGACCAACCACAAACCAAACAAATCAACGTAGCCAATCGATGGCTCTATTCGGTTGGCAGCGGAGCCTTGCTGCACGCGGGCTGGCAACTCATTGCCGAAGACCGTCAAGGCGGGCAATTGAACTTCAATAGGCGCACCGATAGAGATAGTTTGAACAAATACGGCAGTTACATTTTGAACCGCCGCCTCAACGCATTTGCCAAGTTTGGCGTGCCTTTGGGCGATGACGAGCACAATAGTTTTGCACTCATTGGCGATTACACGCTGCACGACCAAGAGTCGTTTTTTGGACAAAAAATTTACAACGGAACAGAACAGTCTGCCTACTTGAATGCCTTGCTACAATTGGAGTTTAGAGAAATGCACCACCTCAATTTTGGGCTTACTGCACGCGGCGATTTTTATGACGAAACAATCAAATTGCCATCTTCACTTTCGCCTGAAAGGGAAATTTTGAATGGATTTTTGAAGCACGAAAACGAAGTAGTGGCGGGGGTTTTTGGCGAATACACTTTGAACCTTGCCGACAAATTGACTGCCATTGCAGGTGTTCGATTAGACCAAAATAACCTCTATGGAACCTTGCTTACTCCACGCGCACACCTCAAGTACAACATCACCGAAACGCTGATAGTGCGGGCATCAGCGGGGCGCGGGATGCACTCGCCCAACCTGATTACCGACAATATATGGATGATGGCAAGCAACCGACAAATTGAGGTGCAGGAAAAACCAAAAATGGAAGATGCGTGGACGTATGGTCTTAGCCTCACCGCTTATATTCACAAGGATGAGCAAGAAATTGCCACCGTGAGTGCCGATGTTTTTCACACCGAATTTACCAACCAACTCATTGTTGACCAAGAGGTGAGCGGCAAGCGCATTGCCATCTACAACCTTGATGGGCGCTCGTATGCCAACAATTACCAAATAGATGTGAACTTGGAACCGGTGCAACGTTTGGGCATTTTTGCCACCTTTCGTTACAGCGATACCCGCGTGAATTTGACAGAAATGGGCATGCAGCAAAAGCCGCTCATCGACCGTTTCAAAGGGCTGCTCAACGTGTCGTATGCCACCAAATTCAACAAATGGATGTTTGACGTTACCGCGCAAATCAACGGACAAAACCGTCTGCCGAGTAGCCAATATGTACACTACGACTACGATGCAAGCGAATACTCGCCGGTGTATCCCATGTTTTTTGCACAAGTTACCCGCCGCCATCGCAACTTGGAGGTGTATGCAGGTTGCGAAAACATTGCCAATTATATGCAAAAAAATCCAATCATATCGGCAGGCGACCCCGCCGGCAACGACTTCAACGCCAGCGTGGTGTGGGGACCCTTGATGGGACGCAAATTTTATATAGGAATGCGCTACACCATACCTTCGTGGAAACGATAAGATAATCCCAAACCCATTTTTTCAGCGACCACCTAACAGCAACCAGCGACCAGCGAGCCACTACTGCTCATTGGTCGCTGTTTGCTCGCTGGCAATGCCGCCAAACTCTTCTCTGCGTTATGGAACATTTTGCCAGCAGGGGCATTTATTTATACTATTGCCACTTGTTTCAGCCATGTTTCAAATGCTGCATTGATGCGGGCTTGCCACCCTTCTCCTGTTTTGCGAAACGCGCTCAATATAGAAGGTTTCAAGTAAAAAGTATGCGGTTCCGGTGGTGTTTCACCTAAGCCCGGACGATAAGCCCGAGCAATCTCCTCATCTGTGATTTCGGGAATATCCGAGAAATCAATATCTTCATCGCGCATATTTTTCACGCGTTCCCAATCAGAGAAGTCTGGCATTTGCCGCAATTCCTCGTCTGTATATCTAACGATTGCCATAATATATCATCCTTTCTTTTTTATTAGCACGACGAACAGATATAATTCTGGTTATTCCGTTTCTATCTGTGTGAATAACAGTAACTAACACTTCTTCATTGGACATCCCAATACTACGTATCCTCACTTCGCCATAATTTTTTCTATTGTCAACAACATCTACCCTTTTTGGGTCTGCAAAAATAGAACTAACAAAGACAAAATCAAGTCCGTGTTTAATTTTATTCGCTTCTCGTTTATTTTCATCCCACTCGTATGCCATACGCATCTACTACTTTTTTTACAAAGGTATAAAAATATTTTTTGAACCAGCAAAGAAAATCATATATTTTTTGTTTTTGGAGAGTCGAGATAATTCATTTACTACTGAGGTTGTTTGTTAGAGAAATTAGATATGAACGAACTTGGCTATTGTTTCCGCTGCCACAGCACAAAAGAAAAAGGGTGCAAAAAATTTTTGCCGCACAAAAAATTCTCACGAGAAATTTCTGTCCACTCTGTAAAATCGAGGGTAGGAAAAAACGCATCAGCATCAAAATCGGCATCTATGAGGGTGGCATAAATGCGATGGGCAAAGGGTAGTGCCGCTTGGTAGAGCATTGCGCCACCTATCACAAACACCTCTTCTTCATTTTGCAGGCAGGCAAAGGCTTTGTTGAGATGAGAAAACACCTGCACACCTTGCCACGCAGTTGGGGTACGGCTTATCACTATATTGTTGCGCTTGGGCAGAGGCTGCCCAATGGACTCAAAAGTGCGCCGCCCCATCACAACGCTGTGCCCTGTTGTGAGGCGTTTGAAGTGCGCCAAATCTTCGGGGATGCGGCACAAAAGTTGGTTGTTGTTGCCAATCGCATGGCGATGCGCCATTGCCACAACAAGGGATACTTGCATACAAAATAAAATTTTGTAAGTAACTGATTATTAGACACATCTATTAAATTGTAACAAAGGTAGTAAAATCTGCGGATAGTAAGAATTAGGTAATATGTTTTGTAATTCAAAAAAACTTTCTATCTTTGCCGCAGAAATTGCCCGCTACCAACCCGAAGGGTTGAATATGCATAACCGTAGGTAAGCGAAGCGAAGCCTACGGACTTTTCATTTGCATTCCGTAGGAATGCGTCGCTCGGTAGAAACCTTTGGCAAGCGTTGTTTATTGCGCGCGGACAGCAGCCGTTTTTCAAGGCTTTGTCGCTGCTCCGCGCGCCCTCTACCGAACTGTGATTTCAATATGATTTATAGGATGAATATGATAAGAGAGAAATCATCTTAATCACATAAATCATCCGAAAATCAAAGTTCAGACAAAGAACAGAATGTCCCATAACGCAGAGAATCAGGCGGCAAGTGCATTGCCGCCTGATTTGTTTTTAGTGGGTGGTTGGTTGTGGAATTGGAAAAGTTTTGTACCTTTGTGTTCTAATTTTTATTGAAACACTATGGTTATTGAAATTGACAGAACAGCGACTCCCACAAGTCTAAAGCATTTGCTTAACCAAATTAGGGAAACTCGCGCACAACGCAAAAAGCCAAATCTAACAGAGTTTTTTGGAGCATTACCAGATATTGGCGATGGTTTAGAATTTCAAAAAAAGGTACGTGATGAATGGAATTGATTATCTAATAGACACCAATATTCTCATTTACATTTTGCAAGGAAATCCTATTGTAAGATATTTTGCACAAGAGGAAGTCCTTGCTATATCCTGCATTACAGAAATGGAGGTACAGGGAAAGTATAATTTATTGGAAAATGAAAAATCAATTATTACACGGGTTTTGGAAAAATGTCATATTATTGACATCAACTATTCCATCAAACAATTAACGATACAAATAAAACAAGCCGCCAAAGTAAAATTACCCGATGCCATTATTGCCGCAACTGCCCTACAGCAAGGTTTGACTTTAGTTACCGCCGACAAGGAATTTAGCAAAATAAAAAACTTGGATTTATTGTTAATCAGTTATTAGCCCCTAATGTGCAGAATGTTCCATAACGCAAGGAATTAGACGGCAAGCGATATTGCCGCCTTAAAAGTTAATTACTTTACTGCCTATTTTGTATGTTCAAATTTTTGCTTACCTTTGTGAGTTTTGTATCCATTTTAGACAAATTAACAAAGTAACCAATTATTTAAAATATGAAAAACAATGTATTACAAAAACCCGATTATCTTTTTGAAGTGAGTTGGGAGGTGTGCAACAAGGTGGGTGGTATTCACACTGTGGTATCCACCAAATCCATAGCGATGGCGCGGGAAATAAAGAACCACATTTTTGTGGGACCCGATATTTTGCACGACGAATACAATGTAGAATTTACAGAAGACCCTCAACTGTATCGGGCGT
>BNTQ01000067.1 GCA_025996715.1 Bacteroidia bacterium
TACGCACAAGTTTGCCGCCGGTTGAAGGCGTGTTCTACAACGGACAGATTTTTGATGCCTACAAATTTGTTGCCGATTTGATTGAAATGGCAAAAAAAGAAATCGTTGTGATAGATAATTACATTGACGTAAGCATTTTGGCATTACTTACAAAACGAAAAGAGGGTGTAAAAGCAACAATTTTTACAGCCAATTTGAATAAAATACAAACTGATTTAAACAAGCACAACGCCCAATATGCTAAAATTTTTGTTGAAGAAAAACCAAATATCCACGACCGTTTTATTGTGATAGACAACGATTTGTATCATATAGGTGCGTCTTTAAAAGATTTAGGCAAAAAACTCTTTGCATTTTCAAAAATGGAAATGCCGGCAGAAAATTTATTGAAAAATATGGGATAATGTGATGATATTCTACAAAAGTATTATCTTTGCAGTGTAAAATTAAATAAATGACTATGTAAAAACAGAAAACTTAAAACACAAAGAATAGCGTTGTGCTATATTTTGCTTCAGAAAATTAGGAACTTTCAAGCAGATTCAGAAAGCAGTAAACGCTCGCAGAAATGCGGGCTTACTCATTTGAATTTACGGGTCTCCTAATACCTCTGAAGCGGATAATTAAGTCCGCTTTTTTTTTGTGTATATTCCAAAGTAAAGTATTAAAATTTTAAAATTAATGTCCATAACGGGATGGACGTAAAGCAAAAATCATTATGTGCGAGTACACTTTTCTATGTTTAGATGCTACCAATTGGGTTGCTGTGGGGTTGTCTTTTGGGGCAACTATTCTTTGGTCTCTCTTTCTCTATAGATTTAGGCCAAGATTGGAAATAAAAAGTTTTTGTATAGGGAAAGATGATAAAAATAGGCAAAGAGCAGAAATAAAAATGCTTAATAGAAGTTGTAGATGGGATGCTATTAACATAAAAATAGAAGCATGTCTTGTAGAAACAATAGGAGTTAAAACTTACACGTATCATTTAGAACTTGACAGAAATAATTTTTTGGTCATTCCTAAAAGAGATAAAGAAGGCAGAACATTTGTATCGTATGGACTAACCCAATCTGCACAAATGTTTTATTCTAATTCTTTTGATAATTTTGTTGCAAATATAATTCAAAACGAAAAATATCATATTCGAGTGAGAGTTCATGCGAATCATCCATTGACTGGATTTGGGAAAATATTGGAAAAAAGATTTGCGTATAACGAAACGACAAAATGTTTTGTGGAGAAAGAAGGAGCAAATAAAAATCATTCAAAAAACAGAAAGAATATGAAAAACCATACACGTAGGCGATACTTATTGATGTATTTATCATTTATATTTGTAAGTGTATTATTTTTCTCAAGTTGTGGTGTTAGTGGTGTTAGTACAACCTATTTATCAAATGGTTACGGTGATAAAATTGTTACTTCCGTAAATTCTTTTGGAAACTACAATCTAAATGGAAAAACATTTTACATTGAATCGGGCAACCAAAACATATCAAGCGATGATGTAGAATTTCGAGAATATGCTAATTATGTATCTATTTCTCTAAGATTGCAAGGGGCAATAGAAACACAAAAGAAAAAGAAGGCGGATATGTGCATTTTGATTAATTACGGTATATCTGATGAGTCATATACAGAAACCATTCCATTTCCAATATGGGGGCAAACAGGTATTTCTTCCATAAATACAACAAGTAATACTTCGGGATATGCTTCGGGTAGTGCAATGCGCATTGGAAATTCTGTATATGGCTCTGCTTCTGGAAATTCCAGAACAAACACCAATACAAGTGTAGATTATAGTTATGGTGTAACCGGCTATATGCCGATTGATAGACGAGTGACACTTTTTCGCAGGGTGTTGAATATCTATGCCTATGATAATCAACGAACTTCAGAAGCAAAAATGCTTTGGAAAACTAATTTGGTAAGTGACGGAAATTCGAGTGATTTACGAAAGAGGTTACCATATATGGCATACACCGCTTGGGGACAAATGGGAAAAAGCAGTGATGGTTGGGAAAAATGGCACACTTTTTTCAATGATTACTATTATCAATGTTGGAAAGATGGCACATTATTAAGCAGTAATGTCGTTGGTTATCCAAATGTACAAAATACAAATGTAGATGACGATATTAGAATTGCATTAGTAGAAAAAAAATCAAACGAAACCATTGTCGTAATCAAAAAAACAGGATGTCTCGGTGGGTATTTAATATCCCCCACCACTTATATTGAATACGGTGGCAAGAAATATTATGTCCAACGTGCCGATGGTTATGAGTTGGGCAATGTAATACGTCAAGAATGTGGCACGCGATATTTACGATTGCATTTCCCTGCAATACCTTCAAGTGCTACTTTAATAGACATCTCTGAATGCGACGATGCTAAAAAAGGGTGGAATTGCTGGGAATGGGAAGGAGTAAAAATTAGGTAAAAATAGGGAATCCATATTTGTCGGAGGCTCTGCCTCGCGCTTTTTTGCGCTGAATTTTGCAAAAAAATATCCAATTTTAGATTTTTATCTATGAAAAAATCTAAAATATTTGTATTTTTCCACAGATAAAAGCACTTTTGCAGAAAGCATTTTTAAAAGTGAGTTAAGAATAAACTATGCTTTGGAATAATATATTTTTTGTGCTTGCGATGGTAGGCATTGCCGTTATGTTGGGCATTTTTGCGTGGATTGCTATTGATAGTGCTGCTCAAAAGCAGAAACATTTGGCGTACCATTGAAATTTCCCCCCAACGAATTTTCAAAACCCCTTGCGTATATCCAAAACTACCGGCAGGTGGTCGCTGATGCCGCCGTTGTACCTCATTCCTTTGTAGGTGCGGTGGGGGATTTCGCCGGTGTATTGCTCGTCGGGTTCCATCAAAAATGGGGCTTCAAAAATGCGGTAATCGTTGGGCAAACAATAAAGCGGCTCCTCTTTGTTGAGCAAATTGCCCGACACCAACACCAAATCTATCAATTCCCACGCCCCTTGAAACTTAATGCTGCCCTTGCCTTGCTGATGATAGGGCATAGCCAAATTGTAGAGGCTGTCGGGTGCCGAGCCTTGCAAATTGGACGATGCCTGCAAGCCTTCGCTTACGCTGGGACTGTCGGGGCTGTCGTTGAAATCGCCCACTACCACAAGATTGAGTTTGTGCGTAACGCTTTGCAACGAATCAATAAAATGCCGCAAAGTGGCGGCAAATATACCTCTGCTGCCTTCGGAGGCCACCGCCCCGCCGTATTTGGAGGGCGCGTGCACCACCATTACGTGCAGCGTGTCCAATTCGTTGACAATGCCTTTGGCATACAAAATATCGCGGGTGGTGCGCCCATTTTCCAATCGCACAGGGATAAATTTTTTGTTCACCAACGTAAATGCCGATTTGAGGTAAAACAAGGCTACGTCTATGCCGCGCGAGTCGGGCGAATCTTGATGCACAATGCCGTAATCGTATTTGGCAAGCGGCGTTTGGTAGTACAAATGGTTGAGCACAAAACGGTTTTCTACTTCGCAAAAGCCAATCAATTCGGGCGGTGCCATCTCGCCCACGCTCACAATAATTTTGTAGATGCCGTTTGTTTTTTGTACAAACCTATTCCACGTCCAGCGCCGCATGGAGGCAGGCGAAAATTCGCGTTCGGGATGCAGGCTGTCCACAAAGGGTGCAAAATAGTTTTCTAAATTAAAAAACATCAGTCGCAAATCGCCTTTGTCGCGCTGCCTGAGCGGCTGTGCGCCGATTTCACAAGCACATAGTGCTATCAGCATTAGTAACAAAAATCGTTTCATTGATGAGTTTTATTTCATTTTTATTATCCAAAAAAAGCGAACTATCCACCACCACGCGCCCGCCTGTAACGCACAAATGGTGCAGGGTGTAGAGCAATGCACTATGGCTCAACGTCAACTGCGTATCGGCAGAGGGCGATGGACTTTCAACCAAAATGCCGACGGTGGTGCCCTGTATTTGTGCCCACGCAATGCGGTTATTTTTGCTGCCGCCGACAAAGGTAAATCCTTGCCACTGCCCTTTTTGTGCATACCACGCTTCGCGGTAGCGTAGGTTGGCAAACAACACCGGGCGCGCGGCACTGCCATTCACTTGCAGCAATCCTTCGATGCGCACGCCTTTGTTCCAATCAAACAACAACTCGGCACCTTCTTGCACGGTAACAGCGACGTTATTTTTGATAACTACGTTGTTCAAAAACAAGTAAGGTTTTTCGTTTGAAAAATTTACATTTTGTGCATAAACGGTATCGTTCACCACCACTGCATCGCGGGAGTAGGCGCGCAAGGGAAAGTACTGCCAATGCCCGCCCACATTGAATTGTACAGAATCACTCAAGAGTAGCATCTCGTTTTTGCGCACTTCCACAAAAACGAACAGGCTGTCTTTTTTTGCCAATCGCACACTAAGGGCTTCGTTGGCTTGTCCGTTCACATTGATGCGGAAGGGCGAATGTTCGCCTTTTGATAATCTAACTTGTTGAATTACAATGTTTTGCGAACTTGTATTGTGCACCGTAAAATAGGCAGTGGCAGAGCCTAATGGCGCAAACAGCGTGTCAAAATCAAGGCGGCTGCCCGAAAATTGCAACACCACATCGGTATCGCTCACAAATTCGTCCGATTGGCAGGCAGCCACAGCCATTGCCGCCGCCACAACTATACAAAAAAACAGTTTTTTCATATTTTTTTTACAACTATAAAGGCAAAAGTAACAAAAAAATGTGAAAAACGATTAGAAAAAAATATATTCACAGATGATACTTGGTGCTTGAAAATGTTTTGTAAATCATTTGTAAAATAAAAAAAAATTGTAATTTTGCACATTATTTTAATTTAATGTAAGGATAATTTACTATGTCGGCAGTTAAAGCATATTATGATGGAGTAGCGTTTGTACCTATGATACCCTTAGATATTCAAAAGGGGAGAGTATTTATGCTGTCTGTTTTACAAGACTATCCGCCTACACAAGATGTTGTAAAAAAGATAATGGCATTTAAACACATTACCAACAATTTACGCAGAATAGAACATTTAGACCCATTATCCTCTGAATTTGACAAGATTGTTTCGCAACGTGTTAATTTTAAGAGAGAAGTTGTTTTATGAGTGTGTATGTGCTTGATACGAATATCGTTTCTTTCTATTTGAAAGGAAATGAAACTGTAGCCAACAATATCACAAACGCATTGTTGAGTGGGGATAGCGTACTTGTAGCACCTATTGCTTACTATGAAATAAAACGCGGATTATTAGCGGTCAATTCACAAAAACGACTAAAAGAATTTGAAAGTTTTTGCAAATTATTTGGCGTAGGCGAATCCAATAACGAAGATTTAGATATTTCCGCAGAGATATATGTAGAGCAAAGGAAAATGGGCACTACAATTGAGGATGCGGATATTTTTATAGCAGCCTTCTGTAAAAATCGCAACTTTACTCTTGTTACCAATAATACCAAACATTTTGAGCATATATCAGGATTGATGTTGTGTGATTGGAGTTAATTGGTAAAACCTGTGTTAGGCGGCAATAAAATTATTGTTCGCACACTTAAATTTTATTGAATTTGCTATGTACAACAATTTGCGCATTCGCTTGATAGTAATGAACTTCCTGCAATTTTTTGTGTGGGGAGCGTGGATGATGACTTTGTTTGCCTACTGCAAGTTTGAAAAAAATTGGGAGGCGGGCGACTTTGGCATCGTTTTTTCTACAATGGGCTTTGCCTCGCTCATTATGCCGACCCTGTTTGGAATTATTGCCGATAAATGGAAAGCAAATTATGTGTATGCAATTCTGCACCTGCTTTTTGCCGCAACAATGTGCTTTTTGCCTTTGATGGATGCCCCGATGCCGTTTTTTTGGGTGCTGCTCATCGCCATGTGTTTTTATATGCCCACGCTTGGGCTTAACAACTCTATCGGTTTTGGCGTTCTCAAAAAAGAGGACAAAGACCCTGTAAAGTATTTTCCACCCATTCGCGTGTGGGGCACCATCGGATTTATTGCTGCAATGTGGCTCACCAACTTGTTTACAAAAGAATGGGGTTGGGGGCAAAGTGTTAAAGTTTCGTTTTATATTGCGGCTGTGGGTGCGTTTATTTTGTCCGGATTTTCATTCATTGCATTGCCCAATATCACTACCCAAAAAAGTACCAAAAAACAAACTTTGGTGGAACGTTTTGGCTTGAAAGCGTTTGTGCTTTTCAAACAAAAGAAAATGGCGATTTTTTTTATTTTTAGTTTATTGCTCGGCGGCGCGCTGCAACTTACCAACGCTTATGGCGACGGTTTTTTGGCAGACGAAAATGTTTTTCCAAAAGGCAGTATTATCAATAACCTTTCGACCATCATTCTGTCGATTTCGCAGATGTCGGAAACGTTATTTATACTTGCCATTCCATTTTTTATGAAACGATTGGGCATCAAAAAAGTGATGCTCATCAGTATGCTGGCGTGGGTGGTGCGTTTTGGATTTTTTGGCTTGGCAGGCAACAGTCTTGGCGGTTTTGCGCTTGTGGTGCTGTCGTGCATTGTTTATGGAATGGCTTTTGATTTTTTCAATATATCGGGTGCGCTTTTTGTCGAAAAAAATGTTGATGCAAAAATTCAATCCTCAGCGCAAGGCGTTTTTATGCTAATGACCAACGGCATTGGTGCTGTGCTGGGCAATATCATTGCAGGAAAAGTAATAGGCACGTGGTTCACACGCGCCAACGGCTCTACGGTTTGGAATTTGCCCGATTGCCCCAATGTTTGGTTTGTCTTTGCCGCCTACGCGCTGGTGGTGGCTGTGCTTTTTGCTATTGTTTTTAAGTATAAACATGTGAAGGCATAATCTCAATAATTTGTTTATTTGGTTTTAAAGTTGCACCTTTGCAACCGCAAAAGTTCATAAAAAACGAAATTTTTGCGGAAGTGCACTTCCGCAAAAATTATTAAAAACAGGAAGTTTTGCGGAAGTAGTAAATTGCAAAAGTGGGTAAATAAACAAAAAAATCGCCATTATGATAAAAAGAGAGCAATATCTGTCGCGACTGCGTAATTTGCGCGATACTAATCTAATAAAGGTAATTACCGGCGTTCGCAGGGCTGGGAAATCAACCTTGTTCAAGCAATTTCAAAAGGAGTTGCTTGCTTCCGGTGTCAGTGCCAAACAGATTGTTTATCTCAACCTTGAGGAAATCGAAAATCGCAGCATTCTTGATGTGCATCTCTTGAACGATTACATTATGAAATTGCTTGATAAGAGAAAAAAAAACTACATTTTTTTGGATGAGATTCAGATAGTGCCGGACTTTGAACGCTTAGTGGATTCGCTGTTTGTGAAAAATTACATTGACCTTTACATCACAGGTTCAAATGCCTACTTTTTGTCGTCCGAATTGGCTACGCTACTCACAGGCAGATATTTGGATATTTACGTTTCGCCGTTTTCTTTTACCGAATTTTTGAGTTATTACAAAAATTATTTCAGCAAAAACGAGGTATTAGACGACTATTTGCACTACGGCGGATTGCCCGAAGTGTCAAATTTGTTGCACGGCGGACAACAACGCGAAGTCTCATATTATCTCCGCTCTGTTTTTCATTCCATCTTGGAAAAAGATGTTATGAATAGAAAAAAAATACAGTCAAAGACGGATTTTGAAAATGTTACAAAATTTTTGTTTGACTCGGTAGGGAGTATAGTTTCGCCTAACAGAATCGCCGGTTATATGACTTCAACAGGCAATAAAATTGATAACGAAACGGTAAAAAATTATCTGTCTGTTTTGTGTGATGCTTTTCTTTTTCACAAAGTGCAACGCTACGACATCAAAGGAAAAAAACTTTTGCAAACGCTCAATAAATACTACGCCACAGACATTGGTTTTATTGCGGCTCTTCTTGGAAAAGAGGCAAAAGCAGACAAAGGACATCTTTTGGAAAATGTTGTCTATTTGGAATTATCGCGCCGATACAAAGAAGTGTATATTGGTAAAGATGCGGAAATGGAAATTGATTTTGTAGTCAAGGATGCTGATAATGTTGTTTCGTATTTTCAGGTATCGCTCACAGTGCGAGAACCCAACACCTTAGAACGTGAGTTGCGCCCTTTGCTTGCTATCCGCGACCACAACCCAAAAACTCTGCTCACGCTTGACCCCGACGAGCCTATGCACAACGGCATTCGTCAGGTGAATGTAATTAACTGGCTGTTGAACAAACCATAAAAATAACCTAAATAGATATTTTCACTATCTTTGCAAAACTAAAAAATTGCATTTGTAACTCGAATGTGCGATATAAATCATTTACAAAAAATGTACAGAACACACACTTGCGGCGAACTCCGCATAAAAAATGTTGGCGAAACCGTTACCCTTGCGGGTTGGGTGCAGCGCGTGCGCAATCTTGGCGCAGTAACTTTTATTGACCTGCGCGACCGCTACGGCATTACGCAGTTGGCATTGGACGACAAAACGCCTACCGCCTTGCGCGAAATTGCTACCACTTTGGGGCGCGAATTTGTGGTGCAAATCACAGGCAAAGTGGTGGAACGTTCTGCCAAAAATGCCAAAATTCCAACAGGGGAAGTAGAGATACAACTTGTTGATATACAAATACTTAACTCTGCTGAAACTCCGCCCTTTACCATCGAAGACCAGAGCGATGGCGGCGAGGAATTGCGTGCCAAATACCGCTATTTGGACTTGCGGCGCAATCCGCTGCGGCAGGCATTGGAACTGCGGCATCACGTGGCGCAGGAAACGCGCAAATTTCTCGACAATCAAGGATTTATGGAAATCGAAACGCCATTTTTGATAAAATCAACGCCCGAAGGTGCGCGTGATTTTGTGGTGCCTTCGCGGGTGCACAACGGCGAATTTTATGCCTTGCCGCAAAGTCCGCAGACTTTCAAGCAACTGTTGATGGTGGCGGGCTACGACCGTTATTTTCAAATTGTGCGCTGCTTCCGCGACGAGGATTTGCGAGCAGATAGGCAACCCGAATTTACGCAGATTGACTGCGAAATGGCGTTTGTGGAGCGCGAGGATATTCTCTCCACTTTTGGCGATTTGATGCGGCATCTTTTCAAGCACGTTTTGAATGTTGAGTTCGGCGATTTCCCGCGTATGACCTACGCCGATGCAATGCGCGACTACGGTTGCGACAAGCCCGACATTCGCTTTGATATGAAAATTAACGAGATAACAACGCTGATGCAGGGCAAAAATTTTGCGGTAGCCGACGGCGCACAATACATTGGCGGCATTTGCGCCAAAGGTTGTGCCGCCTACACCCGCAAGCAGTTGGACGAACTCACCGAGTGGGTAAAGCGTCCGCAAATTGGCGCAACGGGTTTGATGTACATTAGAATTGGCGATGAGGGCATCAAATCGAGTGTGGACAAGTTTTACACGCCCGAAGAGTTGCAAAAAATCGCCGCTGTTTTGGGTGCGCAAAAAGGCGATTTGATTTTGATATTGGCAGGCACCAAAAAACAAACGCTCTCAGCCTTGTGCGAATTGCGTTTGGAAATGGGCAACCGCTTGGAATTGCGCCCGCGCGGCACGTTTGCGCCCCTTTGGGTGATTGACTTTCCGCTATTGGAATGGAGCGACGAAGACCAACGTTTTTATGCGATGCATCACCCCTTTACCGCGCCGCAACCTGAGGATTTACAACTATTTATGCAGGACAAACAGGAGGGCTTGGAGAATGTTCGCGCCAATGCCTACGATTTTGTGATGAACGGCGTGGAACTTGGCGGCGGCTCCATCCGCATTCACGACAGCAAAATTCAGCAACAAATGTTCAAGGTGCTTGGTTTCAGCAAGGACGAGGCAGAGTATAAATTCGGCTTTTTGCTCAACGCCTTCAAGTACGGTGCACCGCCCCACGGCGGCATTGCCTTTGGCTTTGACCGCCTCTGCGCAATGTTTGGCGGGCACGACAGCATCCGCGACTACATTGCTTTCCCAAAAAATAATGCAGGCAAGGATGTTATGATTGACTCGCCTTCGAGGATTGATGAGGGGCAGTTGAAGGAGTTGGGGATAAAAGTAACAGCAGAAACAAAATAAAAAAATATTTATACCTGTTGCGTTACCAAATTCCTATCCCCATAGCCGTTGTCAATTTTAGTAACGTAAGGGAAAAACTTATTCTCTTTGATGTAAGGCAACGGAAATGCCGCCAATTCACGGCTGTAGGGATGTTGCCACGTGTCGCTGCAAAGTTCGGGGGCGGTGTGCGGTGCCATCTTGAGTGGGTTGTTTTCCTTGTCCCACTTGCCTTGCGCAATGTTTTCACATTCTTGTTTGATGCTAATAAGCACCTCTGCAAAACGGTCTAACTCACTGCGGCTCTCGCTTTCGGTGGGTTCTATCATCAACGTTTCGTGTACGGGGAATGATAGGGTAGGTGCGTGAAACCCATAGTCCATCAGCCTTCGAGCAATGTCGCTGGCATTGATGCCGTAGGTTGCAGTGAAGTGGCGGCAGTCGATGATGCACTCGTGCGCCACACGCCCATTGCTGCCCGTGTAGAGCGTAGCAAAATGAGGCTGCAGTTTTTTTGACAAATAGTTGGCATTCAAAATGGCGGTGGCAGTGGCTTTTTTCAAGCCCACGGTGCCCATCATTTTGATGTAGCCGTAGGTGATAGGCAGCACATAAGCACTGCCAAAAGGCGAGGCAGCCACGGCAGTTTTGATGAACGGAGCAAGATGTTTTGCTACGCACACCGGTCCCACGCCGGGTCCGCCGCCGCCGTGCGGCATCGCAAAAGTCTTGTGCAAATTGAGGTGGCACACGTCGGCACCCATATAAGCAGGATGCGTGTAGCCCACTTGCGCGTTCATATTGGCGCCGTCCATATACACCTGACCACCGTTTTTGTGAACAATATCAACGATTGCACGAATATCAGTTTCAAACACGCCGTGTGTGGAGGGGTAGGTTATCATCATACAAGCGAGGTTGGCGCTATGCTGCAAAGCCTTGTCCTGCAAGTCTTGCAGCGAAATGTTGCCTTGTTCGTCGCAAGCAACGGTAACAATTTGCAGACCTGCCATGGCTGCGCTGGCGGGGTTGGTTCCGTGTGCTGACGCGGGAATGAGCACAATGTTGCGATGCGTTTCGTCGCGCGAACGAAGGTACTGTCGAATCATCATCAATCCCGTGTATTCGCCTGCTGAACCCGAATTGGGCTGCAAAGTAACTGCCTTAAAGCCTGTGATTTTGGCAAGGTCGCGGCTCAATTCTGCAATCATTTCGTAGTAGCCGACTGCCTGATTTTCGGGCACATACGGATGCACATCGGCAAATTCGCTCCACGACAGCGGCAGCATTAGCGCAGCCGCATTGAGTTTCATGGTGCACGAGCCTAACGAAATCATACTGTGCGTGAGCGAGATGTCGCGCCGTTCAAGGGTTTTGATGTAGCGCATCATTTCGGTTTCGCTGTAGTAGCGTTCAAACACATCTTGATTCAACACAGGTGTTGTGCGCAAAACAACTTCATTTTGCAACGAAAACACAAAATTCGCCGCGCCTTGTGCGAATAATTTTGTGAGTGCTTCTACTTCTTCGGCTGTTGAAAATTCATCAAAACTAATGCGTACACTGCTTTTTGTGGGATAATAAAAATTAAATCCCGCCGCCTCTGCTTTGGTTTTTATGGCTTTGGCATTTATGTTTTGAATTTCTATGGTATCAAAAAATGCAGTGGTGGATAGTTTGTAATTGGACGCTAACAAAAAAGTGGCAAAGTTTTTGGCACAGTCGTGAATGCGCGCGGCAATGTTGCGCAAGCCTTCGCTGCCGTGATATATGGCGTACATTCCTGCCATTGTTGCCATCAGGGCTTGGGCAGTGCAAATGTTGGAGGTGGCTCGCTCGCGTTTGATGTGCTGCTCGCGCGTTTGCAAAGCCATACGCAGTGCGCGATTGCCGAGCCTGTCCACCGACACGCCAATGATGCGACCGGGCATTGAACGCACGTAAGCCTTGCTGCAAGCCATATACGCAGCACTGGGTCCGCCAAAACCCATTGGGATGCCCATACGTTGAGTGCTCCCTACGGCAATGTCCGCGCCAAATGCAGCGGGTTCGCGCAGCAATACCAAACTCATAATATCGCACACCGCTGTGAGCAAAGCCCCGCTCTGGTGCAGTTTTTGCGCAAAAGGTTCATAGTTGCGCACCTCGCCGTTGGCGGCAGGATATTGCACAATGGCTCCAAAGCATTGTGTGTCGATGTTATACGTTGCATAATCGCCGGTTACTACTTCAATGCCAACAGGTTCGCAGCGCGTTTGAATCACTGCCAGCGTTTGCGGAAAAATATTTTCATCCACAAACAGCACATTTTTATTGGCTTTCACGGCATCGCGCGAGCGCAGTTCAAACATCATTCGCGCGGCTTCGGCGGCGGCGGTGGCTTCGTCCAACAGCGAGCAATTGCTGACTTCCATTCCTGTGAGTGAGCATACCATTGTTTGAAAATTGAGCAACGCCTCCAATCGCCCTTGCGAAATTTCCGCTTGATAGGGCGTGTAGGACGTGTACCACGCTGGGTTTTCAAAGATGTTGCGCAGAATTACCGCAGGCATTTTTGTGCCATAATAGCCCATCCCGATGAGGGTGCGCAGGGGTTTGTTTTTTTGCGCGAGCGCCTTTATTTGTTGCAGGTACGCGCTTTCGTCAAGCGGCGCATCCAACTCAATTTCCTTTGGCAAACGAATATCATCGGGGATAGTTTGCTGTATTAATTCATCAAGGCTCTGCACGTCAAGCGTTGCCAGCATTGCTTTTTCGTCATCGGGCGCGATGCCGATATGACGGTCGGTAAATGTGTTCATAATAATTTGATATACCTTAAAAACACCAAACATCAAGACAATTTGCCTTGATATTTGATTTTATTTTATTAAAAAAAATTTATTCGCGTATCGCTTTTACACCCGGCAACTCAATGCCCTCCATATATTCGAGCAATGCGCCGCCGCCGGTGGAAACGTAACTTACTTTGTCGGCAAAGCCCAATTTGTTGACGGCTGCCACAGAATCGCCGCCGCCCACAAGTGAGTAGGCGCCCGCCTGCGTTGATTCTGCAACGATTTGCGCAATTGCCGAAGTGCCTTTGGCAAACTTGTCCATTTCAAAAACGCCCACAGGACCGTTCCACAAAATTGTTTTTGACTGCATAATCACATCGCGCCATTGCTCAATACTTTCGGGGGCTGCGTCCATTCCCATATAGTCGTCGGGGATGGCGTTGATGTCGCAAATTTTGGTGTTGGCATCTTCGGCAAACTTGTCGGCAACCAAAACTTGGGTGGGCAAATAGATATTCACACCCGCCGCTTTGGCTTGTGCCAACAAGCGTAGCGCGAGTTCCAATTGGTCATCTTCGCAAATGGACGTTCCTATTTTTCCGCCCTGCGCTTTGATAAATGTGAACGACATACCGCCGCCAATCACAAGGTTGTTCACTTTTTTGAGCAGTTGTTCGATGATGGTAATTTTTGACGAAACCTTTGACCCGCCAAGGATAGCGGTGAGCGGACGAGCAGGTGTGGCGAGCACTTTGTCCACCGCTTTGATTTCGCCTTCCATCACGTAACCAAACATTTTGTCGTTGGGAAAATAACTTGCAATGAGCGCAGTAGAAGCGTGAGCGCGGTGCGCAGTGCCAAAAGCATCGTTGATGTAGCAATCGGCGTAACTTGCCAAACGTTTCACAAACTCTTTCTGCTTTTCTTTCACAGCCGCTTTGGCTGCTTTTTTTGTTGCCTCGTCGGCATCATCAGCCAAGCCGCGCGGCTTGCCCTCTTCTTCTTCGTAAAAACGAAGATTTTCTAACATCAACACCTCGCCCGACTTCAAATTTTTGGACAATTCGGCAGCATCGGCACCTTGACAATCGGTGGCAAATTTGATGTTTACGCCCAAGCGATTTTCTACCGCAGCAAGGATGTGCTTGAGCGAGTATTTTTCTGTTACTCCTTTGGGACGCCCAAGGTGCGACATAATGATGACCGAGCCGCCGCCCGCCAACACTTTTTTGAGTGTGGGTATCGCCGCACGAATGCGGGTGTCGTCGGTGATGTTAAATTTTTCGTCGAGTGGCACGTTAAAGTCCACGCGGATAATGGCGCGCTTGCCGCCAAAATTGTAAGAATCGATGTGTTGTTGCATAATGTTTAGAATTTAATAAGTTAGAAAAAGTTTCAAGTTTCAAGTTTCAGGTTTCAAAATCGCATTTCATTTTTCATTATTCATTGTTCATTGTCCATTATCCATTGTCCATTATTTAAGCGTGCGGATGTGCTTGGGCGTAGGTTTTGAGCAATTTGTTTACATCGTTGTGTGTATAAATTTGAGTAGCACGCAAACTGTTGTGTCCCAGCAAATCCTTGATACCATTGAGGTCGGCGCCGTGATTGAGCAAGTGAGTAGCAAAACTGTGCCGCAATACGTGAGGACTTTTTTTGCCGTTAATGCCTTGATTTTGGAGCATTTGGCGGACTACCAAATAAACCAATTTTGCATAAACAGGTTTGCCTTTGCGAGTCAAAAACAAGTGCTGCTGTGGCAATACTTCAAAGTGCTTTCGATAAACTGCCAAATACTGCGTGAGTTCCGTTACCAAAATTTTGCTCAGCGGAATAATGCGCTCCTTGTTGCCTTTGCCAAGCACCTTCACGCTTTGCGCCGATAAACTTACATTGCCCAGCGTCAATCCTACCAATTCTGCCAAGCGCATTCCTGTGCCGTAAAACAATTCCACCATTGCGTGATTGCGCGTCTGCTCGTAATCTTCGGTGTCAAAATCGGCATCTAACAACGATTTTAGTTGCGTTTCTTTGTAAAAAACAGGCAACCGCTTGTTGCTTTTGGGGCGCATCACTCGCTCTGCAGGATTTTGCGCCAAGCCGTGCTGTTGCACCAAATAAGCATAAAAAGTTCGCACAGATGCAATTTTTCGGTGGATGGTTCTCGCGTTGTAACCTTCTTTAAGAAGGTGTGCATACCATCCGCGCAATTCCTTGTAATTCAACGTTTTCAGAGCATCTTCGCTTACATCAGCAAAGCCCATCAGTTGTTCAAGGTCGCATTTGTAGGCGGCAACTGTGTGCGCCGAATAGCGTTTTTCGCCTTGCAGATATTGCAAAAAAGCATAAAGCATAGTTGCAAAATTTTTAATTACCATCGAACGCAACTCCA
>BNTQ01000068.1 GCA_025996715.1 Bacteroidia bacterium
TTTATTTTTAATAAATTAATAGATGAAAATGCTGTTGCCACACACTATGAAAAAGGTTATCATACCAATACCATAAAAAGCGGCGAAAGTCAATTGATTGTTTACGATAAGAAAAAGGCAGCAAAATTAATAAAGAGTGGGAAATACGACAAAATTGTTTATAGAGAAAATACGGAAGGGGTCATAATGCCCGATTGGTGGGAAGTTTCTATTTTAAATTCACAAGCCAAAGAACGCACCGGCTACCCCACGCAAAAACCGCTTGCTTTGTTGCATCGCATTATTAAAGCATCGTCCAACGAAGGCGATATTGTGTTTGACCCGTTTTGCGGCTGTGCTACTACCTGCGTAGCCGCACAGCAATTGGATAGAAAGTGGATTGGTATTGATATTGAAAAACAAGCCGTTAGTATTTTAGTTGAAAGATTGAGCGATGATGCAGGAATGTTTAAGGATTTTGCAAGTACAACGCTCGTTCCGCAAAGAACAGATATACAAATAATTGAGCCAACCAAATCTGTAAAGGAGCGTTTATACAAAGAACAAAACCACCTATGCAACGGATGCGGAAATAATTTTGATATTTGGAATTTAGAAATTGACCACAAACTTCCCAAATCAAAAGGCGGCGCCAATTGTTACGAAAACTATCAACTATTATGCGGTAGTTGCAACAGAATAAAGGGCGACAGACCTATGGAATATCTGCGGATGAAAATAGCCACACGCAAAAAATTATTAAATGAAACAATAGTTTTTGGAGAATAAAATTATGAAAAAAATGGATGGAAAACAACTGCTATCAGTATCAGAGGAAGAATATGTGAAGTTGATTCGTAAAGTACAAAAAAGTACAAAAGAGCATATCCATGCTTTGTATCTGTGGCGTAAAATGGCAAGAGAAGTTAAGGAAAAATACAACGCTTTTGGAGTGGACGTGTCCAACGTATTATACATAGACGACCATAAACTCTTTGCAAATTTTATTGCTCTTGAAACAAAAAAAACGAGAAATAAAAAATATCGTCAATTTCTTCTTGGTTTGTTAGACGGAAGTATAGAAATAGAAGAAAAATACTGGGAACCAGAAAAAACTGAAGACAAAATTGCGTTTGGAAAATAATCACGCCGTCTTCACAGGGTACTCCACCTTAGGTCCCTCGCGGGTTTCCAACACGTGAGGCATTACTAACTCTATCTCTGCTTTTGCAAATATGTCCTGAATGTTTTTGTTCAACGCCGAATAAATTTGTGGAATTTCGTTGGCGTTGTTGGTATAGATATTGATTTCATATTCTACATAAAAATCGTCTAATGCCACTTGCAGCACAAAAGGTTTTGGCTCTTGCAAAACGTGTGGGGTTGCCAGCCCAGCCTCAATCAGCAATTCGTGCACCTTGCGCCAAGGCACCGAATAACCCATTGTGATTTTGGAGTGCAATATCAATCCGTATTGTTGGGCAGAGTTAGTGTAGTTAATGGTTTGCGTGGACATAATAATGGAGTTGGGAATGGTAACCACTTCGTTTTTTGTAGTTTTGATGCGGGTTACCAACGAACTTTTTTCTATCACATTGCCAAAATTGTCGCCCATTTTGATGCAGTCGCCTGTTTGAAAAGGGCGCATATAAGTGATGACCAAACCTGCAATGAGATTGCCTATAAATGAGGTGGAGCCAAGCGAGAGCAATAAGCCCATAAACACCGAAACCCCTTGAAAAACATTGGATTCGGAATTAGGAAGGTGTGGAAAAATAAGAATAAACATAAACACAAACAACACCACTCTGATGATATTAAAGGTGGGTTTTGTCCAGTCCGGAAAAAATCCTTTAATCACAATTGTGCCGTCTTCGATGCGCTTGGATACAGTGCGTATGGCTGTGGTAACAAACCGAAAAATAATGACTATAATGATAATAGCAAACAAGTGTGGAATGTAGTGCCACACATCAATGGCAGCACTTTTGAGAGGGTTCAAAATGTAGCCCAACAAAGTATCCGAAAGCCAAATGGTAGCAGGAAATAGACGAAAAAAGGCAAACAAACAGATGTAAAGCACCAACAATATGAGCACCAAACGCAACACACGCAACAGCAGCAGCAACACTTTTGTTTGAGTGCCGGCATCTATCCATTTGTGCAGCACCGGAGGGGTTTTTCTCTTTTGTTTGCGCACCCAGCCTCTAAGATAGCGGTGCCAAATGTTTAGATATTTGATAGCAAAATAAGTAGCAAACAATAGCAGCAAACCCAGCCCAATCCGCAGCAGCACCGATAGCCACAGGGTACCCTCTCGTTTGGTTTCGCTCTTTATCGACATAGCCACTTTGCGGCAATAGCCCTCTGCCAAATTGAGGGGATGGCGATTGAGCCGCTGTGCTTGCTCGTCGGTAACGGACACAATTATTTTGCCCTTGTGCACAATGTTGTAATTTTTGCCGGCAACCACAACGCGCAAAGAGTCTGCGTTGAAGAAAGGGTCATTTTGCAAAATGACAATATTCTCGCTAACAGCACGCGCGCGCTGCACGGCATTCACTGCCCCCTGACTGCCATACAGAAAAAACAGCGTATCGCCAAAGGGCACTACGGCTGCGCTATCGCCACTAAGGGCGTGGATAGCAGGGCGAGAAGTTTCTTGTGTGCACGACGACACAACAGCCACTACCAACGCCAACCCAGCAATTCTAAATAATTTTGCCAACATAGTGCAATTCAAAAATTAAATTTGTAATCTATCGGACACTCACTACTAAATACTCACTACTAATTTACTACCGCAACGATGCTCCCAACTCTTTGCCAAATGCGGCTATCAGGCGATTCATCACGTTGTCAATTTCGGTGTCGGTCAATGTTTTTTCGGCATCTTGCAAGGTGAACGAAAGCGCGTAGGACTTTTTGCCGGCGGGCAGTTTGTCGCCTTCATACACATCAAACAGCGACACTTTTTTGAGCAATCGTTTCTCGGTTTTTGTAGCCAAGGCGTGCAATTGCTCAAATCGCACAGGGCTGTCCAACAGCAAGGCAAGGTCGCGGTGCACTTCGGGATACTTGGGCAGTTCTTTGTATGCGATTCGTTGATTGTCGATGTATTGCAACAACACATTGCCTTCAATTTGTGCATAATACACTTCCTGCTTGATGCCCAAGTCCTGTCGCAATTTTTTGGCAACGATGCCCACTTGTGCAAATGGCTTGCCCATTAGTTTGCAGGCGATGCCATCGGCAAAAATGTCGGTGGGTAGCGGAGCCGATTGCAATGCCGCAAGGTCAATACCATACTGCGATAGCAGCCGCTCTACCGCCTCTTTGAGGGTAAAAAACGTGCTGGGCGAGGCTGAGCGATTCCAATTCTTTTCGGCTTCCGCGCCGGTTATCCACATGCCCAATTGGTGGGCTTCGTGGTATTTTTGGGTAACGTTACCGTCGGTTTGCGCACGGCTGTACACATTGCCCCACTCGTAGAGCCGCAGGTTGTTTTGCTGCCTGTTCAAGTTGTGCACAATTGCCTCCAAACCGCCCCACAGCAGGGTTTGCCGCATAGCGTTGAGTTCCACGCTGTTAGGATTTTTGAGCAAAACTGTTTTATCGGCAGGATAAGTCTGTAAATTTTTGTAGTACAAAGAGTTGGTGAGCGACAAGCACATTATTTCGTGAAAGCCATTGTGGCTCAAAAAATCGGCAACAGCATTGCTTATTTTTTCCTTATCGGGATGAGGTTGGTAACTCAGCGTGGACTTTACGCCCAGCGGGATTTCCACGTGGTTGTAGTCGTAGATGCGAAGAATATCCTCTACCACATCGCAGTCTTGCTGCACGTCCACGCGGTAGGTGGGCACGCGCAGAGTAAGCCCCTCCTCAGTTTCCTCCTCCACAACATACTCCAATGCTTGCAAAATTTTGAGACAGACGTCCTTGGGTATCTCCTTGCCCACAGCGGCACGCAGGCGATTGTATTGTAAAACAATGCTGCGTTTTTCTATCGGTACAGGATACACATCCACTATGTTGGACGACACGCTGCCCCCCGCCAGTTCTTGGATGAGCAAGGCTGCACGTTGCAAGGCAAAAGGAGTGATATTAGGGTCGGCGCCGCGCTCGTAGCGAAAGGAGGCATCGGTGCTCAAACCGTGCCGCTTGGCGGTTTTGCGCACCCACACAGGGTTAAAATAGGCACTCTCCAAAAACACGCGGGTGGTCTGCTCGGTAACGCCGCTGCCCGCACCGCCAAACACACCTGCAATGCAAAGAGGTTGCGCGGCACTGCAAATCATCAAATCTTGCGCCGAGAGTTTGCGCTCCACATTGTCCAAAGTCTTGAAAACAGTGCCTTCCGCGCAGGTTTTTACCACAATGGTGTTGCCTTCCACGCGGTCGGCATCAAAGGCGTGGAGCGGGTGTCCGATTTCGTGGAGCACAAAGTTGGTCGTGTCCACCACATTGTTGATAGGGCGCAAACCTATGCTCTGCAAGCGTTTTTGCAACCACTCCGGCGAAGGCTGCACCTTCACGCCGGTAATGGTAATGCCGGTGTAGCGCGGGCAAGCCTCCACATTTTCTACTTTAATATCAAAAGTAAGTTGTTGGTTATCAACTTTAAATTTGTCCACCAAAGGGTAAGCCAATTGCTGCAATTTGTCGGGATGATGCACTGCCAAATATGCCGCCAAATCGCGCGCCACACCCATGTGCGAGGCTGCATCAATGCGGTTGGGGGTAAGCCCGATTTCAAACACGGTTTCGCCCTGCAAGTGCAAAAAGTCGGCGAGGGGCGCGCCCACAGGCGCATCGGCGGGCAACACCATGATGCCCTCGTGCGAAGTGCCAATGCCAAGTTCGTCTTCGGCGCAAATCATGCCACAACTTTCTACGCCTCTCAGTTTTGATTTCTTTATTTTAACTTCTTCATCAGAAAAATACAGCATTGTTCCAATGGTTGCCACCGCTACCTTTTGCCCTGCTGCCACATTGGGCGCGCCGCACACAATTTGCAAAGGCTCGGCAGCCCCCACGTTCACGGTGGTAACGTGCATGTGGTCGGAATCGGGGTGCGGGACGCAGGTGAGCACCTCGCCCACTACCACGCCGCGCAAGCCGCCGCGCACGGCATCGGTGGTTTCTACGTGCTCCACCTCCAAGCCAATGGCAGTGAGGATTTGAGCCACCTCATCCACCGTTGCGGTGGTCTTTATGTAGGAACAAAGCCAAGAATATGAGATTGTCATTTTGAATTGCTAATTTGTTGATAAAACTTACCATTGGGCACTCGCCCGCAGAACCGCAAAGGTACAAAACATTCGGTTTATCGGGGCGTCCATTCCTGCGGTGTGAAATTGGCAGGCGGCGGTGTCAAGTCTGCTGCGTCGCCGGTGAGTTCCATCACAAATAAACCTTTACTGAAAGCATAGTCGCCGACGTCGGTCTTTAATACACCGCAAGCCATAGCACCCAATACTTTTTTGCCCTTTATCTCGGCAGGCGGATACCGCATAAGTTTTTCCATACGGTCAAGGTGGTCGTCCACATCGGCTATACGATTGAGTGTATTCTTGACTTCCACTGCCATTGCATACTTGCCGTTGGAGAGCAGAATATCAACGTCTGTCAGGCATGCGCTGCCGTTGTAGATACCTACTCGTTGATAGGCGCGTTCAAAATCGTAATTGTAATCTTTGAACTTTTCCCACATCCGTCCTGCCAGCAGGGTCTCCATAATCTCGCCGATGCGGTTGTTGAGTCCGCCGAGATTCTTGCCTTGATTGGCAATATCCTGCGAAACTTTGTCAATGTTGCGCGAAATTTTGTCTTGAAACTCTTTGAGTTCCTGCCAAGATTTTTTGAGTTCTTGCCACTCCTTTTTTGATTCGGCAGCGTCTTTTTCTTGCCGCTTTTTATATGCTTCGTGCATTTCCGCAACTCTGTCCAGAGTTGCCCAAACGCTCTCAAACGTGGCTTTTGTATTAGGTGTCTTCATAATAACAATAATTAAAGTTGTCAGTTATTTCTTTTGCAAAGGTACAAAACTTTCCCATTACACAAAAACTTTTTCAGCGAACAACTAACTGCTATTAAGACAGTTGTTATTAGCGACGGCGTTACAAGCATTGGAAATTCTGCTTTTCACGGAAGTGGTCTTACCTCTATTGACATTCCAAGTAGTGTTATAAGTATTGGAGATGCGGCTTTTGCTGAGTGCAATGGTCTTACATCTGTTACCATTCCTAACAGCGTTACAACTATTGGGTTGGAACAGCGCGTTTGGACAAATACTTGTTCTTGCAAGCAGTAACGCAACCTTGAGTTCTCTCTCGGTATCAGATTATAGTATCTCGCCTGCGTTTAACGCCAACACTACAAATTACACGCTTATTGTGCCTTATAGCGATAGCAGTATCACTATTAACGCGACCAAAGCAGAAAGTAAAGCAAAGGAAGTAACCGGCACGGGTGAAAAAAAACTCAATGTGGGCAGTAATCCATTTAGTATTGTGGTAACCGCAGAAGATAACAGTACCAAAACTTATACTATTACCGTAACTCGCGAGGCAGTAAGCAACAATGCCAACCTTGCTTCGCTCTCGGTAACGGGCTACAGCATTTCGCCTGCGTTCAACGCCAACACTACAAATTACACGCTCACTGTGCCTTATAGCGATAGCAGTATCACTATTAACGCCACAAAAGCAGACAACAAGGCGCAAGTAACCGGCACCGGTGCAAAAAACCTCAATGTTGTGGGTAGTAATCCTTTTGGTATTGTGGTAACGGCAGAGGACAACAGTACCAAAACTTATACTATCACTGCTATTCGTGAAGAACCGACCTTTTCTTTTTTGGTGGTAGGTTACAACATCTCGCCTGCATTCAATCTCAGCATCACAACCTATACACTTACCGTACCCAATAACGTGAACAGTATAACCATTGAATCAACCACCAATGGCAACATTAGTTTTGTAGGAGTGGGAACCAAATATCTCAGTGTAGGCGAAAATCCTTTTTATGTTCAAGTCAATAATGTAGAATATCTGCTCATAGTAACCCGCCAAGCGGAAGGAGTAACATTGAGCAACAATGCCAATTTAAGCAGTCTTTCGGTATCAGGCTACAACATTTCGCCTGCGTTTGGTGTGAATATAATCAACTACACGCTCACGGTGCCTAATAACATAGGCACGATTACCATCAACGCCGCAGCAGCAGACAGCAAGGCGCAGGGCGTGATTGGCGCGGGTGCAAAAACGCTCAATGTTGGCAGCAATCCGTTTAGCATTGTAGTAACAGCAGAAGACAACAGCACCAAAACCTACACCATAACCGTAACCCGCGAGGTTGCCACCGCCGTTGCAACGCAAAGTGTTGAGCCCTTGCAAATCTACCCCAACCCAACCAGCGACCAGATAACAATTACCAGCGACCAATGGAATGCCGTAGGGGCGGGGTCTGCCCGCCCATCAATTGAGATTTACAATGTGAATGGTGCGTTGGTAGGGGCGTATCGCATACGCCCTGATGGTGAAATGCGGGTGTCGCAAAAGGGCGTATTCAATACGCCCCTACAAGGCAACACCATTAACATTGCGCACCTGCCCGCAGGCATTTACCTTGTGAAGGTGGGCAATCGGGTGGCAAAGGTGGTGAAACAATAACCACCCCCTAACCCCCAAAGGGGGAATAATACCAGCGACCATAGGCAACAGTGCCTCATTGGTCGCCGGTTGCTGTTAGTTGGTCGCTGAAAATGTTTTTCAAATAATCAAACACATTGGCAATGCCCGCTTCGAGGTCGTAGGCGGGGGCAAATCCTAATGCTTTTAGTTTATCGTTCACCATGTTGTATGGTTTTGAAACCGTTGGTGTGCTTGCGTTTGCGGAGGTAATAGGGATTTCTACACCTGTGCGTTTCCGATAGACCTGCTGCACTTTTTGTGCCAATTCCAAAATTGTGTAAGTGCTGCCGGAACTGATATGATAGACGTTTTTGTTCAGTCCTTTTTCTATCAAAATCTGCACGGCTTGGCAAACGTCTTTGCCGTAAATGAAGTCCCGCAAGGGCGAGCCGTTTGATTGCAGCACAATTTTTTTGTCCGTCCACGCACTGCGGCAAAGGTCGTTCACTACCAACCACCAGCAATTATTATTGGCAAACACCGGCTGCCCATAACTGTTTGAAAGCCGCGCCACCACACATTCTACCTCGCTGTTGTCGGCATAATAGCGGCATATATTTTCGCTCAAATAATGCGTCAAAGCGTAGGCATTGTTGCAATTCACAGCGTGCTCCTCAGTTACAGCGCCCTCAATGTTTTTCCCATACACGTGAATGGTCGAAAAATAGATGAACTTGCGCAGTCCATTTTTTGAAAACGTATCCAGCAAAGTCCAGGTGGGCGTGATGTTCACCGATGCCACAAAAGCAGGGTCGCCGTTGGATTGATGATGGTCGAGCGAAACGAGGTGCACAATGGTGTCGTAGCCATTTTTTGCAATGCTGCCAAGTGTAGCCGTGTCGCGCACATCGCCAACCAACAGTTCTGCAAATGGCTGCTGCCATTGTTTATCATCGGGAATACTCGGATAGCACAAGCCGCTCACAGCATAGCCTTGCTGCGATAGATGGCGGCACACTTGCGCGCCCAAATAGCCATTCGCTCCGGTAACAAGCACTTTGTTCATTCCCATTGATATAAAATTTCTGCCAATGTTTTGCGCTCTGCTTCGGTAGCAAGATGCTCCAAATTGGCAATGTTGAGCAATAAATTATTGTCGTCTATACCTTCAAATGCCAGCCATATCATTGGCGGAATCGTAAGCCGTGCATAGTTTTGCGGCGACAACACAAATTCATTGAAACAGCCTCGTGTGCTGCTGCCTTCTCTATCATCCCAAGCCACAAAACGAATTTTGCCAAGGGGTACAATCAAGTTGAGCGTCATTTGCGTGTGCTTTTTCCACGCTTTTATTTCATTTTGGCGCACAGTAGAAAAATACGCCTCCCCAAAGCCGGCAAAGCCGGCATCACTTTTTTTCATCGCGTGAAATACATCCCCTTGCGGATGAAAAATCTGTTTGAGTGGGGTCAACAAAATACCCTCTATGCGTTTTGTATCCATTGTTGTTGCTGTTGTTTTGCAAGTTCCTCGTAGGTTTCAATTTGCTTCATTGTGCAAGCAAACATATCCTGTTTTGGGTTATAAAACTGATAATACCAATCGCCTGTAAAGTCAATCAGTGTCTTGTAATCCAGCGTTGCTGTCCAATTCAAAGCCAGCAAGGCTTTGTCGCAATTGAGTTTGAGCAAACCGGCTTCGTGAAAGGCTACATCCCCTATTATTTTGTAGGCAGACTGCGGGTTTGCGAAGTGCCAGCATTGACTCAAATCTTGTAATATCGTTTGCACGGTGTAACTGCGCTCTGTTTTGGGACCCAAGTTAAAATTTTCGCCATTGAGTGCTGCATTGGCGTGCAAGGCTTGCCCCAAGAGCAGATAGCCGCTGAGCGGCTCCAGCACGTGTTGCCATGGCCGCGTGGCTTGCGGGCTGCGAATTTCTACTATTCTACCTTCGCTCCACGCACGCATACAGTCGGGCACAATGCGATTGATTGCCCAATCGCCGCCGCCAATCACATTGCCTGCGCGTGCAGTGGCTATGCGCACTTGCGATGTTGGTTTTGAAAAAAACGAGTGGTAGTAGCACTTGCACACCAATTCGGCTGCGCCTTTGGAACCACTATACACATCTTTGCCCCCCAAAGCATCGGTCTCTTTGTAGCCCCACAACCACTCTACATTATCATAACATTTGTCGCTGGTAATAACAATGGCAGTGCACTGCAAATTCAATACCCGCAAGGCTTCGAGCACATTGGTAGTACCCATCACATTGGTGGCGATGGTATCTGCGGGATTTTTGTAGGACTCCAAAACAATAGGTTGCGCCGCAAGGTGAAACACAAAATTGGGGCGCACTTCGTGGATGATTTTTTGCACAGTCTCGGCATTGCGCACATCTGCTGTGTAGTGTGTAATGCGTTGCTGCAAGCCCAACACCTCAAACAGCGAAGGCTGCGTGGGCACGTCTTTGGAGATGCCATACACTTGGGCACCCATTCGCAAAAGCCACGCTGTGAGCCAACTTCCTTTGAATCCGGTGTGGCCTGTTATCAGCACTTTTTTGTTGGCATAAACGTTGCCAAATAGCGTGTTTGTTACCATTTTACCCATAGTGCATTGTGATTTTCGTACATTTGATTGAGCAGATTATATTCGCGAGAGGTATCCATAGGTTGCCAAAAACCGTCGTGTTCAAACACCATCAGTTGTTTGTTTTCAACAAGTTTTTTCATCGGCTCTTGTTCCAACACCAAATTTTCGTCATCATTCAAGTACGAAAAAATTTCTTTGCTAAACACAAAAAATCCACCGTTGATGCGGCCGCCGCTCACTTGCGGTTTTTCGTTAAAGCCCACCACCTCTTGTTTATCTGTGATTACCAATTCGCCAAAACGACCGGGGGGATACACGCCTGTGAGCGTAGCCGCTTTGCCGTGCGATTTGTGAAACTCCAACAACCGAGCAATATCAATGTTTCCAACGCCATCGCCGTAGGTGAGCATAAAATAATCATCGTTGCCAATGTATTTTTGGATGCGTTTCACACGCCCTCCGGTCATAGTGTTCAAGCCGGTTTCGGCCATTGTGATAGTCCAATCCTCTGCATTGCGAGTAGCGTGATGCTCGATATTATTTTGTCCCAATTTCAAAGTGAAATCGCTTGAGTGCATTGCATAATTCACAAAAAAATCTTTGATAATGTTGCTTTTGTAGCCCAAGCACAACACAAAATCTTTGTGCCCAAACGTGCTGTAGTACTTCATAATGTGCCACAGAATAGGATAACCGCCAATGGGAATCATGGGTTTGGGAATGTCGTCGGCAACATCGCGAATGCGAGTACCGTAGCCGCCGCAAAGTATGACTGTTTTCATAAATTGAAAATAAATTAGTTGTAAATACGCTGCAATGTTTGACTATTTTCTAAGCCTTTGCGTAAAATTATTTTTTGCACAAATGATTTAATAAATCCTATACCGTAGCCCCACAGTTGAATGTAGGAAGTTACTATAGCCCACAATGCGATTTTTATTTTTTTTGTTTTGAGCAACGCAGCCACAAAAAGCAGTAGCGTGTAAAACGCTATAAGCAGCAAAAAATAAGGGCTTGCCAGCATCGATAAAAGCAAAATTGCCGCGCATCCTAACAAAAAAAGTGCCGGAAAAGTGTGCACTATTTTCAACGACCCCTTGTGCAAAATGGCAAGATTGATGCGGGCTACGCCAAAATTGTGCACTTGCTTAAAGAACTTTTTGAAGTCGATACGCCGCTTGTGATACACCCACAGGTCGTTGAATAGCATTGTGCGAAACCCCGCACCGGCAATACGAATGGAGAGGTCTATGTCTTCGCCAAACATATCGTTGAAGCCCCCCACTCTGTCAAAAACGGCACGTGAAAATCCCATATTGAAAGTGCGGGGCTTGAACTTTTCCATCTGCCGCTTGCCCCCGCGAATACCGCCTGTGGTAAAAAATGAGGTCATTGCAAAATTGACCGCCTTTTGCATATCTGTGAACGACTCGTGCGCTGCATCCGGTCCGCCAAAGCAATCGCTGTAATGCGCTTGCAAATTTTTGTCCAATTTTGCAAAATAGTCGGGCGGGATAATGCAATCGGAGTCCCAAAATACAAAATAATCGCCTTGCGCTTGTTGCATTCCATAGTTGCGGCGGTGGCTGCGGCTCGTTTTTGGGACGTTAAAGTACCTCAAATTAAGATACGCACTATACGCCCCCACCACTTCTGCACACGGCAAGCGGTCGGCATCTTCTACAATCAACACTTCAAAATTTTTGGAAGATTGCTGCAAAAGACTTTCCAACAACTCTGCCACTTCGTCGGGGCGGTTGTACACAGGCACAATCACAGAATAGCGCATCGTTGCTACCTTTTAAAACGATTGGGCAATGGCAATAAAATTCTCTGCCACCAAGGCTGCACCGCCAATTAAGCCGCCGTCCACATCGGGTTGCGCAAAAAGTTCGGCAGCATTTTTGGGATTGCAACTTCCGCCATACAAGATGGACGTTTGCTCGGCTGCGGCAGCAAATTTTTCGCTCAAAGTTTTGCGGATAAAAGCGTGTATCTCTTGCGCTTGTGCAGAGGTAGCCGTTTTGCCGGTACCTATTGCCCACACTGGCTCGTAGGCGATAACGATTTTTGCAAAATCATCTGCGCTCAAATTGAGCACCACTTCCAATTGCGATTTTACTACCTCAAAATGGCGGTTGGCTTCGCGTTCCGCCAATTTTTCGCCCACACAAAAAATGGGGATGAGGTTGTTTTGCAACACCAAAGCCACTTTTTCGGCAAGCGTAGCATTGGTTTCGCCATAGTACTCACGCCGCTCGGAGTGCCCCAAAATACAGTACTTGGCGCCCACCGATGCCAACATTTTGGCAGATACTTCGCCCGTGTAGGCACCCGATTCGTGATTGGCACAATTCTGTGCAGACAAGCCTACGCCTGCCTTTTCGAGGTCTTCGGCAAGACAGTTGAGGTGCGTAAAAGGAGGCGCCACCACCAAAGTTACATCGGCAGCAACCCCCGCTTTGAGGCTCACAATGCCCTTTACCAACGCCTCACCTTCGTCAAAGGTGGTGTTCATTTTCCAGTTACCGGCAACAATTTTTTTTCGCATAATGTTAGTTAATAATTAAAATTTTGAATAAAAAAAATTACATCAACAATTGGGCACGAAGGTATAAATTTTTTGTAAAAAAACCTAATCAGCGACCAATGGGGATTTTTAGAAATATATTTGGTAGTTCAAAAAAATGTCTGTACCTTTGTAGGCGAAAATGAATTTGTCTTTTAGTAGCAATGCACGAATCTGCGGCGTAAATCTAAAAGACATTTTTATTTTATGCAGGTTCAATGGCTGTGATTGAATATTGAATTTTCCGCGCATCTTTCTTTTGTTTTGTAAGCCCGACAAGCATTTTAATCTTTTCAAAATAAGGAATATACTCGTTTGTATTTGCGTGCATAATAAGCATTTTCGCAAATTTTGACTGCCGTTTCGACTTTGGTATGTCCGTGCCCGATTGTATAGCATTTTCAAGAATATAGTCCAAACTATAAATTGCCATTGTCGATTTAAAATTTCGTGCTGCCTTATTAACGGTCTCTTGCATACCGTCAAAGCGCAAATAGATAAAGTCCTGCAAGTCAATGTTTTTCTTACGTTTTAGCGGATTTTGTGAAATCCATTTTCCGAGCATTGCCCAAATAACTATTTCTCTTGCTTTCAAATCTTCTTTTTCCGCACCTTTTGGAATGGTATATTCCGCCAAATAGATATTTTTCTCGTCTTCCTTAACTATTAGCATTTTCATTAAAATTAGAATTATACAATAAATTTATTAGGTTGCAAAGTTATTATTTTTTTCTCATACACAAACATTTTCATTTCCCAATAAAAAACCAAGCACCAATTCGTAAAAAATTGGTACTTGGTAAATGGTACTTGGTACTTGTAAATTATTGTTTCACAACCTTTGCCACCCGATTGCCCACCTTCACAAGGTAAATGCCTGCCGGCAAATGCGAAATATCAATGGACAATGGATAATGGACAATGGACGTTTCAAAAACCTTTGTGCCATTCACATTGTAAATCTCAATTGATGGGCGGGCAGACCCCGCCCCTACGGCATTCCATTGGTCGCTGGTAATTGTTAGTTGGTCGCTGGTTGGGTTGGGGTAGATTTGCAGGGGTTCAACGCTTTGTGTTTCTACGGCAGTAACAACCGAGCGGGTTACGATGATGGTGTAGGTTTTTTGCGTGCCGTCTTCGGCGGTTACCACAATGGCAAATTCATTGCTGCCTACAACAATGGACTTGGTGCCCGCGCCAATCACCTGCGCCTTGCTGTCCGCTGCTGTGGCGTTGATGGTAATCGTGCTCACCTTATTGGGCACGGTGAGTGCGTACACACCAAACGCCAGTGAAATGTTGTAGCCCGTTATCGAAAAATTACTTAAATTGGCATTGTTGCTCAATGCAACTGCCGTTACCACAGCCACCACATTGCTTGTTACGGTTACTGTTTTTGTCCCATTCACGCCGTTATTGGTGTTGGTTACCACAACGTAATAATAGAACGTTCCGACGGTTGTGGTGGGTGCCAAATAACTGTTGCTGTTTGTACCTACCGCCGTGCCGCCGTTGTTGCTATTGGTGGTATTGCTGTACCATTGATAAGACAAGGTACCGCCGTCCGTTACATTTGCGGTTACCGACAAGGGCGCACTGCCGCCTACGTTCACTGCCTTATCTTGCGGCTGGGCGGTGATGCTTGGCGTGGCTGCATTATCCGTGTTGCCGCCATTGCCACCATTGCCGCCATTGTTATTGGCTGCCAAGCGGGTTACGGTGATGGTGTAGATTTTTTGCGTGTCATCTTCGGCGGTTACCACAATGGCAAATTCATTGCTGCCCACATCAATGGGCTTAACACCCGCACCAATCACGCTTGCCTTGCTGTCCGCTGCTGTGGCACTAATGGTAATCGTGCTCACATTATTGGGCACAGTGAGCGTGTAATTGATTATATTCACACCAAACGCAGGTGAAATGCTATAGCCCGATATCGAAAGACTACCTAAATTGGCATTGTTGCTCAATGCGCTTGCTGCCGTTACCGTTACCACGCAACTTGCTGTCTTGCCGCCGTCTGCGGTGGTTACAGTGATATCGGCTGTGCCTGCCGATACTGCTGTTACCTCGCCAGTACTGCTCACCGTTGCCACTGCTGTGTTGCTACTGCTCCACGTTACTGCCTTGTTAGTAGCATTACTTGGCGCAATGGTTGCCGTCAGCGTCTCATTTGCGCCCACTGTAAGCG